>JBILYS010000044.1:0-8844 GCA_044377625.1 Crocinitomicaceae bacterium | reverse complement strand
ATCCTGAGTTCGATCAATTAGACCCAATTCAATCCAGTTATATGGAGACATTTGTGGGGGAATTTGAAGATGCTATTTGGGGCCCTCAATTTGCTGATCCACTTGTTGGTTATTCCAATTATATAGAAACAACTTCATTTTATGACTTTTTCATTTTACAAGAATTAGGAAGAACAGTTGATGGCTATCGATCAAGTTCATTCATGCACAAAGACAAAACCAGTGGAGCCTGGAATGGTAAATTGGTTGCTGGTCCTATGTGGGATTTTAATCTTTCCTATGGAAACGCTGATTATTGTGAGGCTAATTTAACGACGGGTTGGCAATATAATTTTGATGATATCTGCGATTTCACAACTGCTATTCCTTTTTGGTGGGAAAAATTATTACAATCTTCCACCTACAGAAATGGATTAAAATGCCGTTGGGAGGAGTTAAGACAAGGAGCTTTTCATACTGATAGCGTCAATTATTTCATTGATTCGATGGCAAATTACCTTCAAGATGCGCGCATTCGAAATTTCCAAAAATGGCCTATAATCGGAGTTTATGTGAATTGGAATGGCTTTGTTGGAATGACGTACCAAGAAGATTTAGATTTTTTAAAAACATATATTGAGCAACGTTCTGTTTGGATTGATAATAACCTTCCTGGTATTTGTGATTTATCCATAAAAGAAAATGCTTTTGTTCCGCAATACCACAAAGTTTGGCCAAATCCAATGAGTGAAGATGGATATATTGGTTTTACGCTGTTCAATGAAGGAGAAGTTGCTTTTGAGGTTTTTGATCTAACTGGAAGAAAAGTTTATTCAGACAATTTTGGACATAAATCAAAAGGTGAGCATGCTCATTCACTTCCTTTATCGTTTTTATCCGAAGGGAATTACATTTATAGTTTAAGACAATCGGGGATTCAAATCGGAACTGGGAAAATAAGTATCAAATAAGATGAACGCTTTTTTTCGTGGATTTGGATATGCTTTCGCAGGAATAGCTGTTTTACTAAAATCTGGACTGAATTTTAAAATTCAACTAATAGCTTTTTGCTTCGTTTGCTTTGCTGGCTTTTATTTTAATATCACTTCAGCAGAATGGCTCATGTTATTGGGTGTTTCTGCTCTCGTTTTGTCTTTAGAAGCTTTGAACACGTCCATTGAAAAGTTATGTGATCTCTATTCGACTGAAGAAAATGATAAAATCAAAATAATCAAAGATATTGCGGCAGGTGCAGTTTTAGTTGCTTCGCTTTTTGCAGGTATTGTTGGGGTACTAATTTTTTGGAAATATATTAAATAGTGACATACATTTAGTAAAATCTGTCCACGTCCGCAAAGCAGCACCGAAGGTAATTATCACAAATTTTAAGCGCAAAATATAAGCTATGTGGGGAATTTAAATGAATCTCCAGTAGGAGCTTTGTATAATTTGTCCATGATTTAAGTACAAAAAAAGCTAGGTGGGTAAGTTAATTGAATGTCCCATAGGGACAATATAACTCTAGCAAATTTTAATTTGCGCATATATTTTATCCCGTAGGGATTATACCTTTTTAACACGACAACACTTTGCCAAAGAAAATTAAACAAATTTCCAAAAATTGATACTGTACTCACTGTAAATCTATGGCACAAAAAAAGGCGATTCAATTGAATCGCCTTTCAAATATAGATTATATCTTATTTAATAATTAACTGCTTCACGGCTGTTCCTTCCGCCGAGAATACTTTAACAAAGTAAACACCTGATGAAACAGTCGAAACATCAACTTTTACAAGTGTACTATTCACTTCAGTAGAAGAGATAATTTGTCCTGCAATGTTCATTAATTCAACTTTCGTCATATTCAATCCATCTGTTAAAACAGTAATTGATTCATTTGCTGGATTAGGATAAACACTTACACTATTTGCTAAACTAAATTCATCCAAACCTAAAGTTATACAGAAATTTGTAGTATTATCTGTTCCGAAATCTGCATTTGCATTTAACAATTCTGCAACTATTATTCCATTATAAGTGATGTTATAATCGCCATTTCCACCATTTGCTGCATTACATCCTGACATTCCATCGCCAAAAGCATCAATGATTTTAAAATCATAACAGCCATAACTCAAACAAAAATCTTGCTGAACCAAAACTGGATTACCATCAGTATAACCTGAACCTGAATAAAGTATTGCACTTGATGCATCATATAACTCCCAAGAAGTTTCAGAAGCGTAACAATCTAAATTCAGATTTAATGTAACTGTTTGTCCATTTACAACTGTAGTAAATGAAGAAGAAATTGTATTATTTGCAAGATTTAAATCAGCAGATCCATTTGGATTAACTACTTCTGCATCAAAAGTATGGTTTCCGCCAGAAAGTGTTGCAATTGGTAAGGTTATCGTAATTGTTTGAAATTGATTCAATGAACCAGTCCATGGATACGTTTGATTTAAAAGCCCATCATAACCGTAATTAACAGTTGCTGATGTTAACACATCCGTTCCAGAATTTGTAATTGTAACTTGAGGTGTAACTGTTGCTTGACAATAAGTGCCTGACACACCTTGTGGATTATTCAACGCTGCATCTAATGCTGGAGCTGGACCATTAGGGTCAATGCCATCAATTGCTGTAGCACCCGTTGAAGATGGGTCTAGCCAATTACTTAAACGGGAAGAGCTTGTATTATTACCCGTCCAAGAAACTGAAAACTTACCGTATTCATCTGACAAATCGCCGTTTCCACAAGAAGAAGCACCACCGTGCAATTGACCAATAACTCTGTGATTTTGATCAAACAAAGGGGAGCCTGAAGATCCTCCTTCAGTAACACCTAAATCCCATCCCGGAACATGCCAATGACTATTAGCAGCAGTCCCGGCCCATGCACTTGATGTCAAAGCATTGTTATTCTCAAAAGAGATTTTTTTAATGTCCCCAGATGGATGATGAACGCCAACTGCTGATGATACAGGATTTCCCGTATGATCCCATCCGCTATAATAAATTCCCCAAGCTGGATCTGGTGCAGTGTTCAATTCTGTTAAAGTAAAATCTGAACCTGCCCATGCAGCGCGCAAAATTCCACCATTTACATTCATTGTTTCAGGACCATTGGTTGAATTACCTCCAGTTCCACAAACAGTTCCTCCTACTGGAGATTCCCAACGGAAGCGAAAAACCCAACCACCAGGATTTGTTCCACAATGATTTGCAGATAAAAAGTAAGGAATAATTGTTCCTGTAGTATTATTTACAAGTGATCCAGTGCAAAACCCTCCTCCACTAACCATCATGGCAACAGAGTGTGATTGATCTAACCACAAAGAACCTTGTGGACAATTAACATCATAATGGCAATTACCTGCACTATTTAATGCTTTAGCTAATGCGTCCAAATCTTGAAACCCAGAAACGATTGTACTCAAATTCAAAACACTTGTTCCAACAACTGTTTTTGGCTCAATTAATTCAATGATAATCTTGTTTGTATGAACTAATTCTGTTCCTAACATACTGTTTGTATTGTTGTTCAAACTAGTATAAGCACCAATAAATTCTTCACTTAAGGCATCCGTTATAAAAAGTCTAGTTCCAGCCGCTAAATGAAATTTATCAAAAACAGCATTTACTGATAATGCATTTGGACAAGAAATTCCGAATTGATATAAAGCGTCACCTGAAGGTAAAATTGTTTTTGACGCTTCGGTCATAATATTCATGTTCACTTGGAACTCCTTTCCAAAACGGAACATTTTTTCACCTGTTGCAGCATAATTTGCTAATTCTGTAGCAGGATCTACCGGAGCTGTTTCATAAAATGTTTTTGTACGTTCCACTTTACCCATTGTTGTAAGTGGCCTGCCTGAATTAATTGTCTGAGAGAAACAATCGGCCGAGTAAGCAGAAATAAAGATTGTTAAAATAAGTAGTTGTTTTTTCATAGTTCTAGTTTTATTATTGTTAAGCCTGTTTTAAAAAAGACGATAAATCTATTCGAATCGTTGGTTCAGCATAGAAAATAGTTGATTTCTTTCTGTAACAATCATTCAATATTACCGTTCAAAAACTTATTTTTAGCACGTTAATTGCTAAAAGCTTTGACCAAATATACACTTTATCATGAAAATATTCAACCTCATCTTTTGCAGCATTCTTGGAATGAACTCTTTTGCGCAACAAATTGAAATACCTGCTGAACAATATCCCTTTTATTCTATTCTCGAATGGAAAGGTATGGGTGCAATTTTGTTCAACCGGGATCCTTCGGGGAACATGAAAAAAGTCAATATGACTTTAGTAGGCAACAAACCAACCAATATTTGGCAACAAAGCTTCAATCCAAATGGAAAAGACTTTCATTTTATTTCAAGTGAAAACTCGCGTTATGTTTATTTTCTGGACAATTTAGCCCCAGAAGAAGGAAAAATCTCATTGCATCAGCTAAATTCTGCTGGGAATATAAAATCAACATCTGTGAGTTTAAGTTCTGCAATCAAAAAATTGGGTGCTTTTGACCTATCTGAAATGCAATTGATGGATATTATTACAACTGATAAAGCATTGGTACATGTTTTCCGCTTTCACGATACAAAAGCAAAGAAATATATAGAATTTGCAACATTTATAACGCATCACAACATGCTTGTCTATGCAGCAATTTTGGGAGAAGTTACTGATTTAAACATCAAAGAAGGAAATTTTGGTCAATGGAAATACATTGGCTTTACCGATGATCAAATTTATTTTGCTGCTAGGGATTTTCAAAACAAGAAGAAAGGTTGGACAGTCCAAAATTTAACCTCTAAAGGTACATTAACTGATTCCCGATTCATAAATGGTCCAATTGAAAACTTTGATCTTGTTGAACACGTGGGTGTTGGAGCAAATGGTAAAACCATCTTAAATAATTCAACTGATAGTGAAACTGCAACATTGATTCACCATAAAAATCAGTTTTATATGACTGGAATAATGACTGAAGGTACAAGTAAAACAGTTAAATTAAAGCAACTTGTTGAAGGGAAATGGATTGATTTTACTTCTTTCAAATTCACACCAGACAAAGGAAAAACATCCTTGCAATTTGGAAATTACACTTTAAATGAGGGAATTGGTTGTAAAATAAATAATACGATGATTTTCTTGCCGTATGACGCAACAAAGAAACCATCTCAAAATGTTTTTTCTGTAAGATTCAACAGTAATCCAAGTAGATTTATCGTTGAAGATAAAAAAGAATTATTTACAGTATCTTTGGTCGATGGCGCTTTATATTTCGATTTGAGCCAATTAAACAAATCGGGGAATGTAAAATTTGAATCTATTAAAAAATGATAATTGGTATTTGTGGGGGAAGTGGTTCTGGTAAAACAACGTTACTAAAACGTATTTCGAATGAATTAAAACATTTGAATCCTTCAATTTTTTCGATGGATAATTATTATTTACCGATTCAAAAACAACAAAAAGACGAGAATAATCAATACAACTTTGATTTACCAACTGCATTAGACCGTGAACGCTTATTTTCTGATTTATATAAACTATCTATTGGTCAGTCAATTGAGGTAAAAGAATATCATTTCAATTCTCCACCGGATAAAATCTCTTTGATAACCATACATCCTTCGAGCCTTATAATCGTTGAAGGTTTGTTTTTGTTTTATTACGAGGAAGTAAAAAAATTGATTGATTTCTCTATTTTCATGGAAGTTGACGCTACAACCCAATTAGACAGAAGATTGTATCGCGACCAAGAAACTAGAGGTTATTCAAGAGAAGCTATAATTTATCAGTGGGAAAACCATGTTTTGCCATGTTACAAGCAATTTCTTTTGCCTTTCGAAAATGAAGCTGACTTTCGTTTTCACAATGATTCACGTGCGGATGATGAATTTGAACGATTGATGTACGATATTAACATGTTAATTGCGAAACAAAAAGTTTAATGAGAAAATGGGTGGTGAAATATCGTAATATCCTGTTTTCTATTATTGCTTCTCTTGCTTTTGTTTTCTATTATTTCAGTGTCTTTTCGACTAATTACATTTCAGCGATTCCACCTTTTCAAGAAAAATTTCAAAAGTTAGAACACCAAATGGATGCTTTTCTGCTGACACAAAAAGTAGCATTAAAAATCCACAAAAAAAATCTCAATTGGAATAATTTTGATTTAAATCCAACCTTTAATCTTCATATTTACCACAAAGATTCTTTGCTGTTTTGGAATACGAATCAGCTTCCAATAATACGCTTTGCAGATATTCATTTTCCATCTGAAGGAATCATTCACTTGCAAAATGGCTGGTACAATGCAAAAGTTATAAAAGAGGGGAGCTATACAATTTGTGCTTCTTTTTTGATTAAACAGGATTACTCCTATGAAAACAAAGACCTTACGAATAAATTCGTCTCTGGATTAGAACTTCCTTTTGACGCTTCTATTTCTCTCGAACAAGACCCCTCTTTTTCTGTATTCTCAAAGCAAAAAGCATTTCTTTTTTCATTAATTCCAAATGAATATCAACCTGCAACCGAAGCCGAATCAATTGCACTTCTCCTGCTTTTATTAGCAAGTATTTCACTCTGGTTAGTTGCATTACTTAAGCTTACTATCAAAACAAGGAAACCTTATAATTGGTTGATTCCATTAGTCCTTATTATTATTCGGATCCTATCCCTAAGTTATAATTGGTTTGGATTTTTACATGACACACATGGCTTTCAAGCAACTTTGTACGGGATGAATGCATGGTTCCCCAATTTCTTTGAATATTTAGTGAATTGCACTGTTATTATTTTTATAATTTCCTTTTTTAAACATGTATTTTCATCTCCTACTTTCATAAAAAACAGCCGATTAATTGGTTTAATTTTCTTTCTTTCAACGATCCCTTTCTGGGCTTTGATTCTATATTTAAATAAGGGATTAATCGAAAATTCTTCCATTCCATTAATTATTGAAAATCTCTTTTCATTGAATAGCTATTCTATTCTTGCGATAGCCAGTATGGGACTCTTATTTTATAGTTATTTCACCTTTACAAAAACAATAATACACTTCAATAAACTGTCAAAAAACAACCCTCTGATACTCTCTATTGTATTATTTATGGGAGGATTAGTGTTCTTTTTCTATGAAATGAATTTTGGCTATGAGCTCGTTTTTGCTTCATTATTTCCATTACTCCTGAATGCACTTATTATATATTTGGTTTATCGTGAGGGAAAAAGCTATCAACTCGGTTTTGGAATAATCTTTTTAGGGCTATTTTCACTCGTTTCGGCACTCAACTTAATGGATTTCAATAATCGAAA
This sequence comes from Crocinitomicaceae bacterium, assembly GCA_044377625.1. Classification (GTDB taxonomy): domain Bacteria; phylum Bacteroidota; class Bacteroidia; order Flavobacteriales_D; family Crocinitomicaceae; genus M0103. The sequence goes on along the minus strand of JBILYS010000044.1, from coordinate 1,527 downwards.
AGAAAAGAGTGAACGAGAATTGTATGCCAATCAACTTGCAACTGAAAAGGACATCGTAACAGAAATAGAGTATTCCAACATTAAAGAAAAAATCAAAGAGGACAATGGCTTAAAAATATTTATTTCCTCCCCATTAACGATAGGACTTTCAGATTTCGAAGAGGGGCTAGAGCGCCGCATATTCAATGGTTTCTGGGAACGCTATGAAATGAATTTCAATTTATACGACTTAAATGGAAGATCCCTTCTTTTGGGTGGTGACAATAAGAAAAACGCATATGAAGACTTAAATGAGATAATTTCTAAACATGGAATTGTTTCGGAAATAGATTCAAACATGTTTTTCGTAAGCGACTATTCAGGTCAATACAGTTATATCATTCAACAACCGATTAAAATAGATACTTCTTCTGCTGTTTTGTATTGCACCTTAAAATCTAAAAAAATTCCTGAAGAAATTGGATTTCCGCGTTTGTTAATTTCTTCCAAAGCACAAGTTTTTGAGTCATTAGAAAAATATTCTATTGCAAAATATCATAAAAACAGATTGATTACACGTTACGGTGGATTCAATTTTCCATCCACGTTAAAACCTATTAATACTTGGAAAAAAGAATCAAAAAATTATTACAATGCTGATGGATTCAACCATTATATTCTTAAAAAATCGAATCATGATGTTGTTATTTTATCGTCAAAAAATATTACAGGAATTGAATTAATCACCTCCTTTTCTTACCTCTTCAGTTTTTACGGAATCTTGCTTTTACCTATTTTATTTCAATTCAATTATACACCAATTTTTAAACGAACATTAAGCTTAGCGGTAAAAATACAACTCGTTTTAATTGGGTTAGTTTTTGTATCTTTATTGGCGTTCGGGTATGGAAGTGGGTTGTTTGTTAGCAATCAATACAATCAATATACGCAAGATGTAATCAAAGAAAAGCTCACTTCTGTGGAAATGGAATTACGGAACAAACTTGCATCTCAAAAAAATCTTTCTATAACGAATGACGGGAATTATATAGCGTATTTGCTACAGAATTTTTCAAAAGTATTTGTCACAGACATTAATTTCTACGACACTGGTGGTTATATGATTGCAAGTTCGCGACCGAAAGTATTTAATATGGGTTTACTCAGCGAACAAATGAACCCTTTGGCAATCAAAGCTTTCTTAGTGAACAACAAAAGTGAATTAATCCATGATGAGCACATAGGAAACCTTAATTATACGTCGGCCTATCTTCCCTTTTACAACCACGAAGGAAAATTATTAGGATTTCTTAATCTCCAGCATTTTGGTCAGCAAAAAGATTTTGAGAATCAAATACAGAAATTCTTAGTAGCGATTATTAATGTATTTATGTTGCTTTTGGCTATTTCAATTGTACTTGCAATTTTCATTTCTAATTGGGTCACTGCCCCTTTGCGTTTGTTACAAGATAACTTTTCGAAAATTCGATTTGGGAAACACAACCAACAAATTTCCTATAACAAGGAGGATGAAATTGGTGCTTTGGT
>JBILYS010000309.1:0-3110 GCA_044377625.1 Crocinitomicaceae bacterium | reverse complement strand
ATCTTCAATCATTTTAATTGCCATGCGGTCCTTCACGGAATTTCCTGGGTTGGTTGTTTCTACCTTTGCTAAAACAGTTGCTTTTACATCTTTGGTAACCACATTTAATTTAACAAGTGGTGTATTTCCAATTGTTTCAAGGATATTATTATAAAATTTCATTGTGTTTTATTTTGTGTAAAGATATATAACCAAAATTCTAATTCCGAATTAAGTTTTCGGAAATAATATTTAATTTAAGTATGATTACTGTTAAAGGATTTTGACTTTAAAACTTATTAATGAAACCATTCGTATCACTACCTTCATTTGAATCGTTTATCTTTTTGATTAATTCTTAAGCTGAAACACGAAACATGCTAGTGTTATGTGACCTGTATTAATTAGTATTCCACGTGATGTTAAATCTACAGGTGTATTAACAGATCCATTCCTTCTGGGAAAGTTTCAATTATTTCTTCTTAAAAAATTTAACCGACACAATCGGCAAAACAAAGATCATCAAGGTAAGGACAGAAATGAACAAATCGAACTCTTCCGATTCAATCCATTTGTAATTCGGATTGAAGTGTACCAGCATTGAAAAGCACAATTTTAGTCCCAAAATTCCAATCACAATAAATGCTGACTTTTCGAGAAACGCATATTTTTCCATTAGAACAACAAATGATTTCGCGACATAACGCATTGCTAAAATTCCAATAAACACGCCAATACAAATAATAAAGTAATTTTTCGACATCGAAACTACTGCAAAAATATTGTCGATGGAAAATACAATATCCATGAATTCAACAGCTAGAACAGTTGACCAAAACACGCCAATTAAACCAACCGTTGAGCGATAAACTATACTTTTTTTAGTTTCTGTAACAGTTTCTTTTGCTTCTGCAACTGAGCTTTTGCTAAAGAAACTGAATGCCATCCAAATTAAATACAAACCACCAAGAGGTTTTAACCACCAGATTTCTAAAATTGATTCTACTAAAACAAGTGCAATTCCTCGAAAAACATAAGCTCCTACAATTCCATATCGCAAGGCTTTTGATTGTTGTTCTTTCGGTAAATCCTTCACCATTGTTGCTAAAACAGCCGCATTGTCGAAGGATAAAATTACTTCCAATAAAAGGATACTTAAAATTAAAAAAACAGCATTCAATGGCTTTGTCGCAAGCATTGTGACTAAATCGTTCCATTGTTCTATCATCCTATTTAACTATTTTTTGGTTTACAAAGATAGTTTTTCTGAACTTTAAAAAGACTATTTATTCTATAAATTCAGTAGTTTTGTTAGAAACACAAACCCATGGATTTTCACCTTGTTTCAGACTTTCAACCTACCGGTGATCAGCCAGAAGCAATTCGACAATTAGTTGAAGGATTAAATGCCGAACAACCATATCAAACGCTACTTGGTGTTACTGGAAGCGGAAAGACGTTTACTATTGCGAATGTCATCCAACAGGTAAACCGACCAACATTAATTTTATCGCATAATAAAACATTAGCGGCTCAATTGTATGGGGAATTCAAACAGTTTTTTCCTGAAAATTCTGTTGAATATTTTGTGTCCTATTATGATTATTATCAGCCTGAAGCATACATGCCTGTAACAGGAACGTATATTGAAAAGGACCTTCAAATCAACGATGAAATTGAGAAGTTGAGACTTTCTGCTTCTTCTGCTTTATTATCCGGTCGACGAGATGTTATTGTCATTGCATCGGTTTCTTGTATCTATGGAATTGGGAACCCGAATGAATTTGCAAACAGTATTATTAGCTTAAAAGTTGGTGAAAAAGTATCGCGAAACAAATTTTTATTCAAGTTAGTTGAGAATTTATATTCAAGAGCCAATGCTGAATTTAAACGTGGAATGTTTCGCGTAAAAGGCGATACCGTAGACATTCATTTGGCGTATGCCGATTATGCAATTAGAATTGAATTTTGGGGTGATGATATTGAAGCAATTTCTTCGATTGATCCAATTTCCAATGCTAAAATAGAAACCTTCAACGACATCAATATTTACCCTGCAAACATCTTCGTGTCAAGTCCTGAAACAACGCGTAAAGCTGTTGACATGATCGGTGAAGACATGTTGATTCAAGTTGAAAACTTCAGAAAAGAAGGTAAAATTGAAGAAGCAAAACGCTTAGAAGAAAGAGTGAATTATGATTTAGAAATGATCCGTGAATTGGGCTATTGCTCTGGAATTGAAAACTATTCACGGTATTTTGATCAACGACAACCGGGCGAGCGGCCCTTCTGTTTGTTGGATTATTTTCCTGATGATTTTTTAATGGTCATAGATGAAAGTCATGTTACGATTCCGCAAATTAGAGCGATGTATGGCGGTGATAGAGCCAGGAAAATCAATTTAGTTGATTATGGTTTTCGCTTGCAAGCAGCTGTAGATAATCGTCCATTAAAGTTTGATGAATTTGAGTCAATGGTTGAACAAATAATTTACGTTTCTGCTACTCCAGCCGATTATGAAATGGAAAAGTCAGAAGGAATTATTGTGGAACAGGTTATTCGTCCAACAGGACTTTTGGATCCAATTATTGATGTTCGACCAAGCTTAAATCAGATTGACAATTTAATTGAAGAAATTCACATTCGAATAGATCGAGATGAGCGAACATTGGTTACTACTTTAACCAAGAGAATGGCTGAAGAACTTCAGAAATATCTTGACAAATTAGGGATTTTATGTCGTTACATTCACAGTGAAGTAGATACTATTGAACGTGTTGAAATATTAAGACAATTGCGATTAGGAACTTTTCACGTTTTGATTGGAGTTAATTTACTTCGTGAAGGACTTGATTTACCTGAAGTATCTCTCGTTGCTATCTTGGATGCAGATAAAGAAGGTTTTTTGAGAAATGAGCGTTCCCTTGTTCAAACAACAGGACGAGCAGCGCGAAATGTAAACGGAATGGTTATCATGTATGCTGACAAGATGACTAAATCGATGCAGCGAACAATTGATGAAACTGCTCGAAGAAGAACTTTGCAGATTAAGTACAATGAAGACCATGGATTGGTTCCAACTGCATTAAACAAATCCAAAGAAAAAATCATGGATTCGACTTCTGTTGCAG
>JBILYS010000308.1:0-3128 GCA_044377625.1 Crocinitomicaceae bacterium | reverse complement strand
GATAACATCCACATGTTTGAAGTGCTTAGTTCCAGCCCAGAAAATTACTATCCCAATAAACATTCCTACTCCAGCTGCTATGAATGCTGCACCCCAGCCAATTGAATTATACAATGCTGCGGCAAAGAAATTACAAACAAATGCACCGATATTGATTCCCATATAGAAGATATTATACCCCTCATCTTTTCGAGATTTGTATTCTTCGTTATTGTATAAATTACCCAACAACGTTGAAATGTTGGGTTTAAAAAACCCATTTCCTAGAATGACAAGCAACATAGAAAGATAAAGCATATTTAGATCATGAATAGACATTAGACAATACCCTATTCCCATCAAAAAGCCACCGAATATTATTGAGCGTCGATATCCTATAACTCTGTCGGCTAAAAGTCCACCAACAAAAGGTGTAAGAAATACAAATGCAATAAACGTCCCATATAAATCAGATGCTTCTGCTTCTGACATGGCAAATCCATCAACTGTATCTTTTAAATAAAGCGTGAAGATTCCGATCATTAAATAGTAACCGAAACGTTCCCACATTTCTGAGAAGAATAAAAATGGTAAAGCTTTTGGGTGTTTACGTTGTTTCATTATCATTTATTTTGGATGAACATTCAAAAAAAAACAGTCCCCAAAAAGGAGGACTGTTTCAAAAATACTATAAATTCTAATTAACGCACACCGTGCATCATTTTTAATAATTTTTTAGAAAGTAGGAACAAAATCACAGAAGCTCCTCCAGCCATGAATACAAAGATCATGAAGAAATTATATAAATTTTTAATTTCAATTCCCAAGAAAACAGGCTTTTCAGGATAGAGATTCCATACTTCGATTGTATTTGAATCAGGTTTTCCTTTCTTACCTACGATATTTTTAACAACATATAATGTTTTCGCATCTTCACTTAAGAATTTCGCGTATGCAAACTTAGGATCAGAACCAACGATTTGTTTCAAGTGGAATTCAGAAACTTCATTTTCAGATGCTTTAACCGGAGTGATAGCAACTAATGAATCTGCTTTCCCTGGTCCAGAACCAAATAAATTCACTTTAAAGTTTTCTAAAAAGCTTAATTCTTTCTCTTCTGCAAATCCATCAGAAACGAGTTCAATGTTAGCAACTGAATTAGGATGCATTGCAGCTAATTTAACAACAAAATTACTGTCCAATTGAACATTCTTGTTCATTAAAGAATCGGTGGTTTGAAATTTAAACGTAGAAGCAGGAACACTTGTTTCCATGTGAACTTCTTCAGGATACAGTGAACTTAAATCTCCTGCAAATTTATTCGCAGTTGCAGTGGATAAAAACCAAACTCCCATTAATAAAGAAGCAAAACGAATTGGAGCAAGTTTCACAACCATTGACAATCCAATTGGCGATAAACATAATTCTCCAAATGTATGCACCGTATAAAGCGTTACTAACCAATACATGCTTACTTTCAAACTTGGATCTAAATCCTTAACACCCATTGCAATTATCAAATAACCTAAAGCCAATAAAAACAATCCCATTGATTGTTTAACAGGAGAGGATGGTTCTCTGTTTTTCTTTCCTAATTTAGTCCAAAGAATAGCGAAAATTGGCGCAAAAATAACGATAGCAACAGCATTTATACTTTGGAAATAAGATGATGGAATCTCAGTTCCAAACATGTGACGATCTGTTTGCTCTTGTGCGAAGAACGTCAATGAAGCACCTGCTTGTTCGAATGCTGACCAAAAGAATATTACGAAAAAGGCAATAATAAAAATAACCCATATTTTTTGCTTTTCAACTGGAGTTAAACTTTTATCAGTAATAATAGAAGCTGGAGCAATAATACAAGCCGTATAAATGAACGCACCAATTAAATCCAATGCAACAATTCCTTTAAAGAAAATGAACAACACAAGTGAAATAACACTCCAGTTAATTATTTGCTTAAAATTAATTTTCTTCCCTTCAACTTTAACCTTAGGCACTTTAATTGGTTTTGCTCCAATTGCTTCTCCAGTCGGGGCAACAATGTACTTGTTTTTCAACAATTCAAAAGAAATAATACTGATGATCATACCGATACAAGCAGCTAAGAATCCCCATTTAAATGCAGCTGGAACAACTAATCCGTCTGTATCATAAACTTCACCTAATGTTCCACAAACCAATGGCGCAATAAACGCTCCTAAGTTGATTCCCATATAGAAAATCGTAAATGCTGAATCTACTCGTTTATCTCCTTCAGGATACAATTGACCAACCATTGTTGAGATATTTGGCTTAAAGAAACCATTACCAAAAATCAAAAATCCAAGTCCAGTAAACATCATTGTAGTTGCAAAGCCAACTTCAGTATAAAAACTACCTGCTAAGAACATGAAAAACTGACCAATTGCCATCATGATACCACCAATGAAAATAGACCTTCTATTTCCCCAGTATCTATCTGCAACATAACCACCAATTAATGGAGTCAAATATACAAGACCAGTATAATTACCATAGATTGTAGAAGAAAGGGATTTGTCGAACATTAATGCATTCACCATGAACAAGGTGAAAATTGCTCTCATTCCATAGTAACTAAATCTTTCCCACATTTCTGTGAAAAACAAGAGATATAATCCTTTTGGATGTCCTTTTTGTACAGAATTTTCCATATAATATTATAGTTTAAGGCGTGAAAATATAAAAATTATTTAAATATTCGTTGTTTGAATAGTAACTATTGGTTAAATGTTAGTAAACATACATACACATTATAAGAGGGCTGATTCTATTGAAATAGTCAATTATTCAGAAATATTCGATTTTCCTAGTTATTATTCTTTTGGAATTCATCCCTGGGATTCTGAAACTAATGGTTTAAAGATTAGCGAAATAAAAAATAAAGCACGCGACAAATTCATGCTAGCAATTGGCGAAATTGGTCTTGACAAAGTTAAAGGACCAGCACTTGAAATTCAAAAATCATGTTTTATTGATCAAGTTTTAATTGCTGAAAAAATAAAACGGCCTGTGATCATTCATTGCGTGAAAGCCTGGAATGAAATAGCAGCAATAAAAAAACAACTTCAGCCCAAACAAACTTGGATTTTTCATGGATTTAGTAAAGCTGCAATTCTTGATAGCGT
>JBILYS010000043.1:0-8939 GCA_044377625.1 Crocinitomicaceae bacterium | reverse complement strand
GGTCATGCTGCTTAGACCCATGTGATTTTTCGAATTGAGCGATATTTTTTCCAAATTGATGTTTGCACACTAAATTACACGCCAATAATAATTCAATTGTATTATAAAGTGTAGCGCGAGAAACCCTGTAATTTTGGTTTTTCATTTTAATGTACAAGGATTCGATATCAAAGTGACCTTGATAAGCATAAATTTCTGCGAGTATAGCAAAACGTTCAGGTGTTTTGCGATGCCCGTTTTGCTCTAGGTAAGCAGAAAAAATATTTTTTACAGTTGTCTGTAATTCCTGACTTGACATAATTTCTTAGCGGAAAAGGTCAAATTTAGTTATTTATTTTGGTTCCGTTTCGTTTGAATTATGCAGTTTTTACTTCCTTTATCAACATAATTTCTTGAATAATGTTGATAAATGCTAATCAACCTTCTTTTCAATATAATCAATCAAGGAATGAATAACTTTTATATGAATTTCTTGCGCACGGTCTGCATAATCAGAATAGGGAGCACGAATCTCAACATCGCACGAATTAGCCATTTCTCCGCCCGTTTTACCTGTGAGTCCAATTACAGTTATTCCATTTGCTTTTGCAACTTTGATGGCTTCAAGTATATTTTTTGAATTACCTGAAGTTGAAATTGCTAAAAGAACATCTCCCTTGCGTCCAACCGCTTCTAAGTATCGAGAGAAAACAAAATCATAGCCATAATCATTGGCGACACAACTCATGTGGCTTGCATCTGATATTGAAATCGCAGCAATTGCTTTTCTGTTATCTCTATATCTTCCTGTTAGTTCTTCTGCAAAATGCATGGCATCACACAAAGACCCACCGTTTCCGCAACTAATAATTTTCCCACCATTATTGATCGAATTAACCATAATTTCCCCAGCTTTTTCAATTAGTGTGATATTCGCAGGTGTGTTAAATTTTTGCAAAATTTCCGCTGCCTCGAAAAAATGGTCTGCTATTTGTTTTGTGCTCATCGCTTTGAATTTTGTCAAAAATAAATAAATTAGACACGACTTGGTAAAATTCATTCAAACTTGTTATATTTGAATCCGGGCTTAAACCCCTAAAAGAAGATTATTATGAAGAAAAGCTTACTATTTTTAACAGCAATTGTTTTTACTTTTTCTGTTTCTGCACAAGATTGTTACAAAAAGTTTGAGGATGCATTCGCAAAAAGAGGTTCATACACCGTTGCAGACGATATGCACAGAAACGTTATCATCAGTTATTTTGAAAAAGAAGGAACAACATGCGTTTCTGGAAAAGCGAGAGTAGAAAATGGTTTGATTATGTCAATTTTTATTCAATATGATGACAATACGTATGAATTGTTAGACAAGAAATTTTTTAATGAGAAAAAAACAGCTCCAGGAATTGTAAATGGAATTTCAGAATTGATTTATACAGCTGATGGGGAGAAATTCAAAATTATCTTCATTGATAAATTGAAACCGAAATCAAAAACATTGAAGGAAGTTACAATTCCAGACGATTTATAAATCTTTAAAATTAATGAGAATCCCAGCTAAAATAAGTTGGGATTTTTTATTTACACAATGAGCTATTTCGAAAATAAGATAATTTGGATTACAGGTGCTTCCTCAGGAATTGGTTCTGAGATGGCAAAACAATTATCTGAAGCAGGTGCAACATTAGTTCTTTCAGCAAGAAACGAAACCGGTTTAATCCAAGTGAAAAATGAACTTAAAAATTCACAAAATCATTTGTGTTTACCGCTGGATTTAGAGCATTCTGAGAATTTCTCTGATTTGGCTAAACAAGTGTTTGATAAATATGGCAGGATTGATTTTCTATTCAATAATGGAGGGTTAAGTCAACGTTCTACTGTTGCTGAAACAAGTTTGGAAATCGATAGGAAAATCATGGAGGTTAACTATTTTGGAAATATTGCGCTTACAAAAGCAGTTCTTCCATATATGATTCAGCAAAAAAGTGGTCACATAATCGTTATTTCTAGCATTGCAGGTAAATTTGGCTTCTTTTTACGTTCTGCATATAGTGCTTCAAAACATGCATTATATGGGTTTTATGAAAGCTTACTTTTAGAAGAAGAAAAAAATGGAACCCGCGTTACTATTGCTTCACCTGGTAAAATAAACACAGATATTTCGAAACATGCTTTGAATGCGACGGGAGCAACACACGGTATAATGGATCACAATCAAGCTACTGGTATGTCAGCAGAAGAATGTGTGAAACAATTACTTTCAGCTGTTTCGAAAAATAAAAAAGATGTGTTAATTGGAAACAAAGAAATACTTGCCGTTAAAATAAAGCGATTTTTTCCAGCTTTATTTTGGAGAATTATTAAAAAACAATCAGCGACTTAAAAATTTTCAAAAAAAAAACAGCATTCTTGAAAATGCTGTTTTTTTGAATGCTATTTATTACCACTGAAATAATGGTCGTTTGTTCATTAAAGCATTGATTTCTGCCTTTACGGATTGAATAACAGCGTCATCATTCATATTCATGATTACTTTATCAATCAACTCAACAACTTCAATTATTTCGATTTCTTTCACTCCTCTTGTTGTGATTGCTGCGGTTCCGATTCTAATTCCAGAAGTTACGAACGGAGATTCTGTATCAAACGGTACCATGTTTTTATTGACAGTTATATCTGCAAGTACCAAAGTGTTTTCAGCATCTTTTCCAGTAACTCCTTTTGAACGTAAATCAATCAACATGGAATGGTTATCAGTTCCACCAGAGATAATATCATATCCTTTTTTCATGAAGGCTTCAGCCATGACAGCAGCATTTTTCTTAACCTGTGCCATGTAATTTTTATAGTTGTCAGTTAATGCTTCTCCAAAAGCAACAGCTTTGGCTGCAATAACATGTTCTAAAGGCCCTCCTTGAATTCCTGGGAAAACAGCAGCATCCAATAAAGCCCCCATTGATCTTAAATTTCCATTATTCCATTTGATTCCAAAAGGATTTTCAAAATTATGACGCATCATAATAATTCCACCTCTTGGACCTCTTAATGTTTTATGAGTAGTTGAAGTAACGATATGACAATGTTCTAAAGGGTCAGTCAATAAACCTGCAGCGATCATTCCTGCTGGATGTGAAATATCTGCTAAAATAACGGCACCAACTTCATCAGCGATTTTGCGAATACGTGCATAATCCCAATCACGGCTATATGCAGATGCACCGCAAATGATCATTTTTGGTTTTTCACGTTTAGCAACTTCCTCCATCACATCATAATCAACTCTTCCAGTTTCTTTATTTACACCATAGAAAAATGGCTTGTAAAGTTTTCCTGAAAAGTTAACAGGTGAACCATGTGTTAGATGTCCTCCATGAGACAAATCAAATCCTAGTATTTTATCTCCAGGTTGTAAACATGCTAAAAATACAGCAGCATTTGCTTGAGCTCCTGAATGTGGTTGTACATTTGCCCATGTTGCACCGAAAAGTTTGCATAATCTGTCAATTGCAAGTTGTTCCACTTTGTCAACAACTTCACAACCACCATAATATCTTTTTCCAGGTAAACCTTCAGCATATTTATTTGTCAATACACTTCCCATTGCTTGCATCACTTCATCGCTCACAAAATTTTCAGATGCGATTAATTCAGCTCCGTTTATTTGACGGTGTTTTTCTTCTTCAATTAGGTCAAAAATTGCTTGATCTCTTTTCATTCTATAGTATATTAATTGGAGTAATTTTGATCGAAAATTAATTTTAAACCTTCAGGTAAAGAGGTAGTTGGCTTATAATTAGTTAAACTCATTAGTTTTTGTGAACTACCAACTCTTCGTTCAACTTCATAATCATATCGCTTTTTAGGAGCTTCTAGATAAATGATATCTGATTTAGAATTGGTGATTGCTTTTATTTGTTTCGATAATTCTGTAATTGTCCATTCTGCTTCGTTAGCAATGTTGATGATATGACATCCATTAATATCCATTAATCTAACACAAGCCTCAACTGTATCATCAATATAGGTAAAATCTCTTGTTTGATTTCCTGAACCAAAAACTGTAATAGCAGAATTTTCCATCGCTTGCTCAAAAAATAATGGGACAACCATGCGTGTGTCCTGGTTACCACCATAAACATTGAAAAATCTTAAAGAGGTAACATTTAAACCTTTTTCTTGATGGTGAGAAGCTAAATAGATTTCATTGTAACGTTTGGCCATTGCATAAGATGTTCTTGGGTCAACCAAAACTTCTTCTGTTAACGCACTTTCGATTGCTGAATGGCCATAAATACCGCTGGTTGAAGCGTACATTATTTTTTTTACATTGTTAATAAATGCAGCTTCAACAACATTCCTTGTTCCGATAACTTCTACATCCATCGTTTCAACAGGATTATCAGCAACAATGTCCACACCCAAAACAGCAGCAAAATGGAAAATAACATCACAATTTTTGCTTGCAGCAATAACCACATCTAAATCACGCGTGTCACCCTTGATGAATTCAACTTTAGAATAGGTGTTTTTATCTAATTTGTTACCACGTAATAATGAGTCTAGTACAACTATTGAATGCCCATCATCTACCAATCGTTTCGCTAGGTTACTTCCAATGAAACCTGCACCTCCTGTAATTAATATCTTCATTTTTTTTATTTTTTATTTATTAAATCTCCTTCATACTACATTCTTTTTATTGAATGTAATTTATGTGTCAATTTACCACTTGAAGAATGGTAAATTCCTTCTTGACTAATTTGGTCTTTTCTTACAAAACCTGAAGCATGAATGATAGAACCTTCGCCATCTAAAATCCCAACATGTATGATTTTACCTTCCTTATTTTTAAAAAATGCTAAATCACCTGACTCGATATCATCAAATTCAATGTCCTCACCGTATTCCACTTGTTGTGATGCATCTCTCGGTAAGTTGATATCAAAAAATCGGTAAACAACTTGGGTTAAACCGGAACAATCAATTCCAAAAGGTGTTTTTCCTCCCCACAAATAAGGAGTATTTAAATATTCTAATGCTAATTCAATTGGGCTCGTAAAATGAATTTCAGTTAGATTGTCCGTAAAAGAAAATTGTTCATTTCCAATGTTGAATGTGACAGGATTACCAAATGGGATAAATGAACCTCTGAATATCGTTTGGTTGCCCCAAGGGGTTGATAAGCTTCGTGAAAGATGTTTTTCATGACTTATTCCGTCCAACCATTTATTTACTTCCTTATCAGAAAGATTATGAATATGTTTTACATCCACATAACCTTCGTAATTATCTGAAAAGGAGATTATTTTGGCCCAGGATCCTGAAATACTTTCAATAGTAACGATTTCTCCAAAGAGTAATTGTGTTACCATTTCTGATGCGTCTTTTTCCTCAGAACGGACTGGGGAAATACTGACTATACAATATCCTTGGCGGACAGACATCAGTTAGTTGGAAATTTAGAATGTGATAAAATAGAAAGCCCTTGTTGTAAATGTCTTTCATTGTGATATACAACGAATAATAATGCATCACCCAATTTCAAACGCACAATTTTAGAGATAGAAATTGGAATTCTAACTTTCCTCATATTTACAGTTTGAGCTGCATCAATGATAGATAATAATTGATTTTGACCATTTTCAAAATCGCTCAATTCATTACCGGACAATATATCGGGATTAATGATTGGATTATACGATCTTGGCGACTTGAATTTACGCTTTACATTTCTAGCGTTACCTAATTTCATTGATTTCCATGCTGATTTACCAAGTGGAGTTGAAATAAAAATTTCTTTCGGTTCATTAAAACGGGTACGTTCAATTTTAGACAAAATAGTAGGGTGATAATATTTTGCATATTCATTTAAATGTGCAAATACATCATTGATACTCCATGATTCAGTGTCTTTTCTCCAGCTTTTCTGTTGCTCGTTTAAATTATTAAATTTTTTCTTAACCAGATCAATATTTGTCTGAGTAATTCTTTTCAATTCTTCTACAAGTTCGAGTGTTGTCATTTTTTTCTAAGATACTATTCAAAAGTAACACGTTTTGAAGGATTAACAATAAAAAAAGCAATATTATTTAGCAACAAGTTTAGAGGTCATTTTATTAAGAATTGTTACTTTCGTGACGAAGTGAATTTCAAATAGAAAAAGACATGAGACCTTTAATTTTTGTAACGAATGATGATGGAATTTCTGCAAAAGGAATTGAATCTCTTGTAAAAGTTGCCATGGAATTTGGAGAAGTGTTGGTAATTGCACCTGATAAACCTCAATCTGGAATGGGTCATGCTATTACAATGAATCATCCAATTCGATTAGAAAAGTCTATCTTATTTGAAGATTGTGAGGCATATACGTGTTCAGGAACACCAGTTGATTGTGTTAAAATAGGAATTTATGAAGTAATGCATCGAAAACCCGATTTGATTCTTTCCGGTATTAATCACGGTGATAATTCTTCATCTAATGTGCTTTATTCTGGAACAATGTCTGCAGCGGTCGAAGGAGCCATGGAAAATATACCTTCTATTGGATTTTCATTGAGTGACCATAATTCTGATGCAGATTTTTCCGAAGCAAAAGAAATTGCACGACACATTATTCAAGATTCATTGAATTCTGTTTTTCCTTCGCATGTCTGTTTGAATGTTAATATTCCTAAGAAAGGCGAATCAAAAATCAAAGGAATTAAAATTTGTAGACAGGCACATGCCTTTTGGGCGGATCGTTTTGACAAACGAATAGACCAATTTGGAAAACCATATTATTGGCTTACAGGAGAATTTTTAAATCAAGATATGGAAGAAGACACTGATCTTTTTGCGCTTGAAAATGGTTATGCTAGTGTTGTTCCAACACAATTTGATATGACAGCATATAAAGTTATTGAACAGTTTAAAAAATGGGAAATATGAAATTTAATAAATGGACTTCTGAGCATACAAAGGGGCTAATAGTTGGGTTGATCTCTCCGTTGATTTTTGTCCCTTTAACTATATTGATTCTTTCATTAGTTCAAAATTACGATTTTGACCAATTATGGCATCGATTTGTTTTGAACCGAAATTATCGGGGAATGGTTATTTCAGTTTCAGTAATTTCAAATTTAATTTGGTTCTATTTGTCTTTGAATCGTGAAAAATATGCATTTGCTCGTGCAGTAATAATTGCAACTTTTTGCTTTTTACCTTATATCATTTATGTTAAGTTCATCGCATAAATGGATACTGCAAAAAAAATGAAACTTTATGTAATTGCTGGTGAAGCATCAGGTGATTTGCACGCAAGTAATTTAATGCGCGCATTGAAAATAGAGAATGAAAATATTGATTTTCGTTGCTGGGGTGGTGATAAAATGGAAATGCAAGGTGGGAAAATCGTTAAACATTTTAAGGATCTTGCTTTCATGGGATTTGTGGAGGTAATCTCGAATCTAAAAACTATTCTTAAAAATATTCGTTTTTGTAAAGAGGATATTGAATTTTATCAACCTGATGCACTCATTTTAGTTGATTATCCAGGATTTAATTTGAGAATTGCTGAATGGGCGCATTCCAAAGGAATAAAAGTAATTTATTACATTTCTCCACAAGTTTGGGCGTGGAAGAAATCAAGAGTGCATAAAATCAAGAAGTTCGTTGATCAGATGTATGTAATTCTTCCTTTTGAAAAAGATTTTTACGCGCAATTTGATTATGATGTAGCATATTTAGGTCATCCATTATTGGACGCAATTGAAGATTATCGTCACGTTGCAATTTCAAAAGAACAATTTCTCGATAACAATCAATTGGAAAATAAACCAATAATTGCCATTTTACCGGGAAGTCGGAAGCAAGAAGTTTCAGTAAAGTTGCCTATCATGTTGGAAGCGCTAAAATCGTTCGATGATTATCAACTTATTGTTGCTGGTGCTCCAAGTTTAGATAAGTCATTTTACGATTCACTCATTACAGAAAATATTAAAATAATTTTTGGACAAACGTATGATTTATTGTCCAATTCAGAAGCTGCAGTGGTTACCTCTGGAACAGCAACCTTAGAAACTGCTCTATTAGGAATTCCTGAAGTGGTATGTTATAAAGGTTCGGCAATCTCTTATCAAATTGCGAAACGATTGATTAAAATCAAGTACATCTCTTTGGTAAATTTAATCATGGATAGAGAAGTGGTTAAAGAGTTGATCCAAATTGAATGTACCTCCGAAAATATTGAAAAAGAATTAAAAGCCTTACTGACAGGTGGTTCCAAGAGAGGAAAGATGCTTAAAGACTTCGCTGAAATGGAGAAAATCCTTGGAAAAGGGGGCGCAAGTAAAAAAGTAGCACAATCCTTGTTGAAAACTATTCTAGGTTAACAGAAAATCGATTTTCTGTTGAATTATTTTTGTCCTGTGAAATTGTTTACCACCTTCTTGTTTTTGATGTTTGTTTGTGCTTCATTTGCTCAACAAATGCGAATTGGTGTTTTACGAGATTATAACATAAAACGGATAACCTTTTCTTATAATAGTGGAAGTTATTCTATTTTTGGTGATACCTCAGATTTCGGTTCAATTCTCCCAAATGAATTTATTGAAGTTTCTATTGAAAATGGAAAAGTCAAACTCAAAAAAGGAACAATTGAACTTGGCGATTTTCAAAAAATTTATTTGATCCAAAACAACCCAAACACTTCTCTTGTTTTAACAGCCAAAGTCCCTGTAGTAAAGCAACGCAAGTACGAAGATGATTTTGAAATTTCGTCAGATGGCAAAGAATTGACACTCGTCAATCTTGTAGATATTGATAATTATTTGGCGGGTGTTGTCGAATCTGAAGGCGGAGGAGGAAGGCACATCGAATATTATAAAGTTCAAGCTTTGATGAGTCGAACGTACGTAATGAAATATCGCGGTAAACATCGGAAGGATGGATTTGATTTATGTGATGGCGTTCATTGTCAGGCA
>JBILYS010000306.1:0-3137 GCA_044377625.1 Crocinitomicaceae bacterium | reverse complement strand
GCACTGGATGTTGACTTCTCAAGAATTCAATTCACGCCGGATATGATGCCTTCTGATGTTCTTGGGACAAGCGTTTACAACATGAAGGATTCAACGTTCTATTTTAAAAAAGGTCCTATTTTTTCAAATATCGTTCTGATTGACGAAATTAATCGAGCTCCAGCAAAAACTCAAGCTGCTTTGTTTGAAGTAATGGAAGAACGTCAAATAACGTATGACGGAACAATGTATCCGATGAGTTTTCCTTTCTTGGTTGTTGCGACCCAAAATCCGATTGAACAAGAAGGAACGTATAATCTTCCAGAAGCACAATTAGACCGTTTTCTATTTAAAATAAAATTGGATTATCCTGAATTGCATCAAGAAGAAGAAATTCTTCATAGGTATAAAAACAATATTAAAGCACCTGATTTAAATGAGGTAAAGGCGGTTTTTACAGCGAAGGAAATCCAAAAAATTCAAGATATAATTGAGAAAATTATCATTGAAGATAATTTGGTAAAGTACATTGCTGCTATTACCCATAAAACAAGAAATCATGGCAAAATATATTTAGGTGGATCTCCTCGTGCTTCACTTTCAATGCTAAAATCTGCTAAGGCTATTGCGGGCATCAGAGGAAGAGATTTTGTTACACCAGAAGATATTCAATTTGTAGCTAAACCGGTATTAAATCACCGTTTAATTCTAACTCCTGAAGCGGAAATGGAAGGAATCTCAATCGAAGATGTAATCGACGAAATTATTCAAACTATTGAAGTGCCGAGATAATAGATGAGGTTTCTTTCTGACATATTCTTAACGCGATTTTTCTTTCTGCTTTTTGCCGGAATCGTGCTGCTTTTTGCAGCGTCGTTTGCTGTTGAATCGTTATTTGTTGTTGGAGAAATTTGTTTACTTGGATTATTTGGCCTGACCTTTTTGGATGCTTTGCTGACTTTTACGTCTAAAGAACCTTTAGTTGTAAAAAGAAAAGTGCAAAACCGGTTGAATTTAGGGGATACTAATGAAGTAGAATTAAATGTCACTAATCAATCTGTTCAACCAATTACATTTCATTTGCATGAAGGATTTCCTGTCGAAATGCAAGAACGTTCCAAGGTTTATAAAGCATTTTTAAAACCAAAAGAAAAGCGTGTTTTTACTTATGAATTTACACCAAAAGAAAGAGGAGAATTTAAATTTGGAAATGTATTTCTTTTAGTATCTTCAGTTTTCAATCTAATTAGTCGAAAAGTTACCATTGAACTTGAAGAATGTGTGAAAGTTTATCCTTCAGTACTTCAAATGAAGAAGTTTGAGCTATTGGTTTTTCAGAAGCAAAAAACAACTTCAGGAATTAAGAAAATTAGACGAATTGGAAACACGAGTGAGTTTGAACAAATAAAAAACTATGTTCAAGGTGATGAGGTGAAAACGATCAATTGGAAAGCTACAAGTCGAAGAAATGAATTGATGGTGAACCAATATCAAGAAGAAAAATCGCAACATATTTATTGTATCATTGATAAAAGTAGAAACATGCAAGTTCAATTTGAAGGATTAAGCATGTTGGACTATTCGATCAATTCTACGTTGGTTTTTGCAAATATTGCGTTACGAAAGGGAGATAAAACTGGATTAATTACCTTCTCAGATAAAATTGGAACACAATTACCAGCTGATAAATCTGGTGGGCAAATGCGCAGAATTATTGAAGAATTGTACAATCAAAAAACGCATTACCTTGAACCGAACTATGAATTGTTATATCAATCTGTTCGAAGAACTATCAAGACACGTTCTCTTTTAGTGTTATTTACCAATTTTGAAACAGAATTCGCTATGAGAAGAGCATTGCCGATGCTTAGAAGATTAAATCAAAAGCATGTGTTAGTCGTGGTATTCTTTCAAAATACAGATTTGCAAGAACTAGCTTTTCAGCAAGCGAAAAACACCAAAGAAATTTATCAATCAACTGTTGCTGAAAGAATGACATCAATGAAAGGTAGAATCACGCAAGAATTGCAAAAAAATGGGATACAAACGATTTTGACTTTGCCTTCAGAACTTTCAATAAATACGATCAATAAGTACTTAGAACTGAAAGCAAAAGGTGCTATTTAAAAAGATGACCGCATAAAATCGGCCATCTTATCTGAAAACTTAAAGTCCTGTTAACGTCCAAACTTCTATATAATTCGGAGCAGTTTTCCGAACTTTTAAATCTTTATTTTTTAATTGAACAATTTCATATGTTGAAACGGTTCCTGCAGAATCTTTCAAAATTAATGCTGTTTTAGCACTATTAAATACCCACGTTCCAACATCTGATAGTTGAAAACCACCTAGTGATACAGTAAGAGTTGCTTTACCGTCTTGGTCAAATTTATACGTATTAGTAGTGCTTAATGTTTGTGATACGTCATTAATTGTGTAGCTTTTTATTGTCCAAGTATTTACAATTCTTGCCTTTGCAGTAAGAAAAGTGAAGTTTGAACCTTCTTCGTATTTACCACAAGAGCTCACAATAATTGATAGTGCTATCATAGCTACTAAGCCTAAACCGGATAATTTTTTCATAAAGTAGTTATTAAAATGTTTGCACAAATTTAGGCAAAAAACTTTGAGGTGATAATGAATGTAAATTAGTTTTAACTGACTTATTTTATGAAGATGAACAAGGTCCTTCAAAATTTAAATTTATCTTTGCTACTCTTTGACAAAAGGAGCGAAATTGAATTGCTATGAATAGAAATGAAGATCTAATAAATCGTCGAGAATCCTCTCATCTTGGTGGTGGAAAAACGCGAATTGATAAACAGCATCAACAAGGTAAATTAACCGCTAGAGAGCGTTTAACAATTTTGTTAGATGAAAACTCTTTCAATGAAATTGGGCAGTTTGTTGAACACAGGGCAACAACTTTTGGACTTGACAAACAGCAATTTCCAGGTGATGGGGTTGTTACAGGCTTTGGAACTATTCATGGTCGATTAGTGTATGTTTTTTCTCAAGATTTTACTGTTCTCGGTGGTTCATTATCAGAAACACATGCAGCAAAAATTTGTCGCGTCATGGATTTGGCAATGAAAAATGGCGCTCCTCTTATTGGGATCAATGATTCGGGTGGAGCGCGAATTCAAGAAGGGGTTGTT
>JBILYS010000405.1:0-3161 GCA_044377625.1 Crocinitomicaceae bacterium | reverse complement strand
TTGCGGTGTCAAAGCTTTCGATATATCAATTAATTCTTTATCGCCGTTGTATAATTTTTTCGTTTTTGTATTGATAGTTAAAACTGTTCCTGTTGCAACCGAATACGTATGTTCCAAGACTGCATCACCGTTTTCATCACGTACAAGATTTCCGTCAGCATCTGTCTTTTTTACCCAGTTTTTCAAATCCAAACCAATACCACCCGTTACATCAACTGTTGTTAAGAAGATTGGAGAAATACCGTTTGTTCCACCAACAATTGGCGCAATGTTCACAAAAGGAACGTAAGGACTCGCTTGTTTTCCTGTCCAAAGTGCCACATTATTCACTCCTGACATACGAGAAGATCCAACACCCATTGTACCTTTTTCGGCGATCAGCATCACACTTTTATCAGGATGTTGTGCACGAAGCGCTGTGATCTCGTCTTGTGCTTCTGGAGTGATCATGCATTTTCCATGTAATTCACGGTCAGAACGCGAGTGCGCTTGATTTCCTGGAGATAATAAATCAGTCGAGATATCACCTTCTCCAGCGATGAAGGTTACGATTTTAATTTCTTCAGGAACTTCAGGAAGTTTTGTAAAGAACTCCGCTTTCGCATAACTTTCTAAAATTTCTTGTGCGATTGCATTTCCCGCTTCATAAGACACTTTTAAACGGTCCGCATCTGCATCGTACAAATAAACTTGTGTTTTCAATACATCCGCAGCACTTTTTGCGCTAGTTGCATCGCTTCCTAATGCTAAATCCAGTAACACACCGATTGATGGTC
This sequence comes from Crocinitomicaceae bacterium, assembly GCA_044377625.1. GTDB lineage: Bacteria > Bacteroidota > Bacteroidia > Flavobacteriales_D > Crocinitomicaceae > M0103. Next base: position 2,385 of record JBILYS010000405.1, on the reverse strand, counting down.
CACCTTTCATGTGTGATAATAATTCCAAGGCAAAAGCTGGAGTAATTTCGTTTACGATTTCTTCCCCAAGAATAATTTGCTTCAAGAAAAGTGCTTTAGAAACTGCTGCAGGTGTTGTTCCAGGCAACGTATTGTAGATAAAGAACTTCAATGAATCGGCACGATATGCATTGTTTGTATCTTTGATCTGTGCAATAAGGTCGTTCACAATTTCAGCAGTATCAATTGGCTTCGGGTGAAGTCCTTGTGCTTTTCTTTCTTCGATTTCCTTGATGTATTCTTGATAATGATTCATAAATAGCTATTTTACTATAATCGGGTAGTTTACTAATGCATGCAAATACGAACGATTAATAACTATCTAAAAAGCGCTAAAGTGGCACGTTTCCAGGTAATAATTCTATTAAAAGTTCGATGGACAAATTTAGTTAAAATCAATGGAAAAACGCAAAGGAACTAGAAAGATAATGCATAGAATAATGAAAAAAATGATTTTTTAAAACGATTAAAAAATAAGAATAACAGCCACAGATTCACAGATTAGCCAATTCCATTATCAAATTATTCAGCATTTTTCATCTTTTCTTGTCTATTAACGTGTTTAATCTGCGCATCTGTGGCAATTATTATGCTTTATTATTTTGTCTAAATTCCATACCATCAGTCTTGTATTTCTCCCTGGATTACTTTCAGGGCTAAAAACATAAAAAACATAAAGGGGTATGATTTTCAAAATAGCTGAACGTCTTAAATAGTTGGAATTTTGAGTGCTTTTAAGGCAACAAATCGAATATTGGTGCAAAATTCAGCTTGTAAAATGTACAAATTGAGAATCTTAACAGCACTTTTTCATCAACATAAAGAATTTATTCCTACCTTTGCCCCCCGCTAAGTATGACTTAGTTGGAAATTAGTACTAATAACAAAAAGTTTATTTATGAATTCTTACGAAACTGTTTTCATTTTAACTCCCGTTTTGTCTGATGATCAGGCAAAGGAAGCAGTGCAGAAATTCGAAGGCGAAATTACGTCATTGGGTGGAAAGGTCAAGCACTCTGAGAGCTGGGGATTGCGCAAATTAGCGTACCCAATCCAAAAAAAATCAACAGGATTTTATTTCCTAGTTGAATTCGACGCTGAAGGAAGCGTTGTTGCAGGTTTAGAATTAGCAATGAAGCGTGATGAGCGTTTGATGCGTTTTTTAACTGTAAAAATGGAAAAAGACCATTTAGCATGGGCTGCAAAGCGCAGAGCTAGAATGGGAGAAAAGAAAACTGCTGCACCAGCAGAGGCTTAATCATTAACATTTAAAAACGTAAAATCATGGCACAAAACGATATTCGCTATTTGACTCCGATTAACATCGAAATCAGAAAAGATAAATATTGCCGTTTTTCAAAGAGCGGAATAAGATTCATCGACTATAAAGATCCTAATTTCTTATTGAAATTGATCAACGAGCAAGGAAAAATCTTACCTCGTCGTATCACAGGAACTACTGCAAAATACCAAAAGAAAGTAAACAAAGCGATTAAGCGTGCACGTCACATCGCTGTACTTCCTTACGTAGCAGATATGTTGAAATAAGACGATTGTTAAACAGGATAAAATATTAAATCATGGAAGTAATTCTAAAGAAAAACGTTGACAAACTTGGATACGCGAATGAAGTAGTTACGGTAAAGAATGGTTATGGTCGTAACTTCCTTATTCCTCAAGGATACGGAATATTAGCTACTGCATCTGCTAAAAAAGCGCATACAGAAGTTATGAAACAAAAAGCTCACAAAGAGACTAAGTTATTGGCTGAAGCGCAAGAAATTGCTGCTAAACTAGAAGTTCTTACTGTTACAATTGCTACTAAAGCAGGTGAAAACGGAAAGATTTTTGGATCTGTTAATACAGTTCAATTGTCTGAAGCATTGAAAAAAGCTGGTTTCGACATCGATCGTAAATCACTTAAAATTAAAGATGAGCCAATTAAAGAAGTTGGTACATTCGAAGCTGAAGCTAATCTTCACAAAGGAGTTAAGCCAGTATTCAAATTTGAAGTTATTGGAGAATAATCCAATTCAAAAAATAGTAAAAAACCGACTCAGCAATGAGTCGGTTTTTTTGTGTCTAAGATTTTTTGTTTGATAAAGTGCCGATTTTAAAGAAACTCGAGAACAACTTTTATAAAATCATGACTCTTTACAATTAAGCGTGGTTAATACCAAAATAAATAACTATCTTAATATCATGTTACTATCAACATATTGGAATCCCGAAGGGATGATCTGATGATAGAAATTAACATGAATAATTAACAAAAACCCTGAAAGGGTGATATGATTTATGGCCGGCACGTATTCACAAATTTATATTCAGTATGTATTCGCTGTT
>JBILYS010000305.1:0-3163 GCA_044377625.1 Crocinitomicaceae bacterium | reverse complement strand
AGGAGTTCCATCCTATCCAGATTTCGGTAGATTTTGGGAAATCATTGACAAACATAAAATTACACATTTATATACTGCACCAACTGCAATTCGGTCTTTGGCTAAAGAAAATATAGAATGGGTTGAAAAACATGATTTAAGTTCCTTAAAAATTTTAGGATCAGTTGGTGAACCAATCAATGAAGAAGCATGGCATTGGTACGACAACCATGTTGGAAAGAAAAAATGTCCAATTGTAGATACATGGTGGCAAACAGAAACCGGTGGAATACTAATTTCACCTTTAGCAGCAATTACACCGACAAAACCAACTTATGCCACTCTTCCAATTCCTGGTGTTCAACCACTATTGATGGATGATAAAGGAAACGAAATTAATGGTGAGCAAGTAACTGGCAATTTGTGCATTAATTTTCCTTGGCCCGGAATTGCAAGAACAATTTGGGGAGATCATGAACGTTACATCGATACCTATTTCAAAGCTTATCCTGGGAAATATTTCACTGGTGACGGTGCCTATAGAGACGAAGTTGGGTATTACCGTATTACTGGAAGAGTTGACGATGTGGTAATTGTTTCAGGACACAATCTCGGAACAGCACCAATTGAAGATGCTATTAATGAACATCCAGCAGTTGCGGAATCAGCATTAGTTGGTTTTCCACATGATATAAAAGGGAATGCGCTTTACGGTTTTATAATTCTGAAAGAATCAGGTGAAAATAGAGATCATAATAACCTGCGACAAGAAATAAACAAATTGATTTCGGATCACATCGGACCAATCGCAAAATTGGATAAAATTCAATTCGTTGATGGCTTGCCTAAAACACGCTCTGGAAAAATAATGAGAAGAATTCTAAGAAAAATAAGTGAAGGAGACTTTTCGAACTTTGGCGACACTTCTACTTTATTGAATCCTGAAATTGTGGATGAGATTGTGAAAGGGAAGGTTTGATTTTGGAGTGATGAACTAAAAGAGATGAGTGAGGAGTGTATAACTGATAGTTTAGAGTTAATTCCTATGTGTTCTATGTGCCTATGTGGTAAAAAGTGATGAGTTTAAATTTCTCTATTCTTCAATACCAACTTCTCCAATTTGTGAAAATAAGGATTTGATAAATGTTCTTCAAGAATCATCAGGTGCTGCATCCTATGGCAATCAGAGCCGACAAAATCTACAAGGTTTGCATCAATTAATTTTTCTGCTTGTTTGCGCACTTGTGGACCATAATGCCCCGTTAAAGAATTAAGATTGACTTGAATATTAACGCCTTTCTCTCTATATTCTTTGGCTTTATCCAGAGAATCATGGAAATAAGGGTAGCGTTCGAAATGGGCAAGAACGGGTTTGTATTTGGCCATTTGCATTTCAAAAAACAATTGATTTTCAAAAATTGGTGGTGTATGAAAGGAGAATTCAACGAGTACATAAGCATCTCCAAAAGACAAAACATTTCTATTTTTAATCAACTCAATTAAATGATCATCGAAATAATATTCTGCCGCTGCTTCAATTTCAATCGATAATCCAAGAGATTTAGCTGTTTCTTGAACTTGATTTAATCCTTGATTGATTATTTCAGAAGTATTTGGATACACTTCTTGCATGATGTGAGGTGTAGTGATAATCTTTTTATACCCCAAAGATTCAAATTTTGCCAACATCGCTATTGTTTCATCCATGCTGCGAGAACCATCATCAATTCCAGGAATTAAATGACTGTGCATGTCAACTCCAATGATAGAAAGATCAAATAATTCTAATGACTTTTTCTTGAATAGGTTAGAAAACAAACTCATTTACTTGCGGTTGGAATACATTTCGTTGTAATAATCTTGATAATCACCAGAAGTAACTTTTTCTATCCATTCTTGATTATTCAAATACCAATCAACTGTTTTTTCCAAGCCTTCTTCAAACGTAATTGATGGTTTCCAGCCTAATTCGTTTTCTAATTTTGATGCATCGATAGCATAACGCATATCATGTCCTTTGCGATCTGAAACATAGGTTATCAATTTCTCTGATTCACCTTTTTCACGCTTCAATTTATCATCCATCATTCTACACAAGAAACGTACAAGATCAATATTTGTCCACTCGTTTAATCCGCCAACATTGTATGATTCTCCAATAGTTCCATTATGGAAAATAGTATCAATTGCTTTTGCATGATCTTCTACCCACAACCAATCACGAATATTTTCTCCTTTACCATAAACTGGCAAGGGTTTATTGTTTTGAATATTGAGAATCATCAATGGAATCAACTTTTCTGGAAAATGATGACTGCCGTAATTATTCGAGCAATTCGACATTTTCACAGGCAAGCCATACGTATGAAAAAAAACAGAAACAAAATGATCTGAAGATGCTTTTGATGCCGAATATGGACTTCTTGGGTCGAAAGGTGTTTCCTCCGTGAAAAATCCTTCTTCTCCTAAACTACCGTATACCTCATCTGTAGAAACGTGGTGAAATACATGTTCTCCTTCCTTCCAATATTCTTTTGCCGCTTGTAACAAATTTACTGTCCCTACTACATTCGTCATGACAAAATCCATCGGACCTTCAATTGAACGATCAACGTGTGATTCTGCGGCTAAATGAATAACATCTGTAATAGCATACTTCGCAAAAACTTCTTGAACATCATTTACTGATACAATATCTCCTTTTACAAATACATAATTAGGAGCAGCGTCAACATCTTTTAAGTTTTCAAGATTCCCTGCATACGTTAATTTGTCAAAATTGATGATTTGATAATTCGGGTATTTTTTGACAAACAATCGAATCACATGAGAACCAATAAATCCAGCACCACCAGTAACTAATATTCTTTTAGCGTAATCCAAAATCTTTAAACTTTAATATGTTATTCATTTTAAAACACATAGGCACATAGGTCACATAGGCTTCAAATAATCATAATTCGTATTTCATTATTGTTATAAGCACAAAGGTTTAAAAACTAGCAACTTGTAACTAATAACTTGTAATTATAAAGACCAATATTCTAAATCCTTGATTTTATTTCTAAAAATCCCTTTGACATCCACAAAAACACCGGTTTGGTCTTTCATTAAATTTTTAAAATCATTTTCGTTCATGGAACTGTATTCTTTGTGATTTACCGCTACAATAATTGCATCATAA
>JBILYS010000304.1:0-3177 GCA_044377625.1 Crocinitomicaceae bacterium | reverse complement strand
ATAACTTGATTTTTCTAAAATAACAATGCTATTCAAATTAACAGAATACTACTATATTTGCAAAACTTCATTTTTAAAAATAATATGAAATACAATCGAATACTTCTAAAATTAAGTGGTGAATCTCTAATGGGAGATAAACAATTTGGAATAGATAACAATCGTTTGGCAGAATATGCAAGTCAAATAAAAGAAATCCATGATTTAGGAGTTGAAATTGCAATTGTAATTGGTGGAGGAAATATCTTTAGAGGTGTGCAAGCCGAAGAAGGAGGAATGGACAGAACCCATGGCGATTATATGGGAATGTTAGCGACAATGATAAATTCAATGGCGTTGCAATCCTCACTTGAATCTGCTGGAATTAAAACACGTTTACAGTCAGCAATTGAAATGAAGGAAATTGCAGAACCATATGTAAGAAGAAGAGCAATGAGACACTTAGAAAAAGGTCGAGTTGTTATTTTTGGCGCTGGAACTGGTAATCCATTTTTCACGACTGATTCAGCAGCATCACTTAGAGCAATTGAAATAAATGCTGATGTAATTCTAAAAGGCACACGAGTTGATGGAATTTATACAGCAGACCCGTTAAAAGACCCTACTGCAACAAAATACGACATGATTAGTTTTGATGACGTTTATGCAAAAGGATTAAGTGTTATGGATATGACAGCATTTACTTTGTGTAAAGAAAATGATTTATCGATTATTGTTTTTGATATGGATACACCAGGTAATTTGAGAAAATTGATTGATGGGGAACAAGTTGGAACAATTGTTAGAAACTAAAAATTATTATTTTAGCAAAAAATATATTTAGAACATGGTTGAGGATTTACAAATGATATATGATGACTTCAAATCTTCGAATTCGAAGTCAATAGAGCATCTTGAAACTGAATTAATGAAAATTAGAGCAGGTAAAGCAACTCCTTCTATGCTAAATGGTGTAATGGTTGATTATTATGGAACGATGACAGCTATTCAACAAGTAGCAAATGTTACCACGATGGACGCTAGAACAATTACCGTTCAACCTTGGGAAAAATCTATGTTAAACGAAATAGCAAAAGGAATTATAAATTCAAATTTAGGTTTTGCACCTCAAAATAATGGTGAAATATTATTAATTTCTGTACCACCATTAACTGAGGAGAGAAGAAGAGAATTAGTAAAACGAGCTAAATCTGAGACCGAACATGCAAAAGTTGCCATCCGTAATAATCGTAAAGATTCAATGGACATGGTAAAGGATTTAAAAAATGATGGGCTTTCTGAGGATTTAGCGAAGGATGCAGAGGCTGAAATTCAAACAATCACGAATGGTTTTATTAAAAAGATAGATGATTTGGTTGAGATAAAAGAAAAAGAAATAATGACTATTTAATTTTTCTAAAATAAATGAATTTGGTCCTAAATTAGGACCTTTTTTTTGCCTGAAATTTACAAAAAATCGCTCTTTTAGATTTATTTAATTACAATTTCAACTCTTCTATTTGCTTGCTCCTCTGAATCTAATTTAGCATCTGGATAAATAGGTTTTGTATTTCCATATCCAACAGCTATCATTCTATCCTTTTGGATTCCGTTAGCAATTAAATAATTCATGATTCTTTTGGCCCTTGCTTCAGACATTTGTTGAGAAGCGAAAGTATTTTCACCAACAGCAAACACATGACCTTGAATTTCAATATGAATTTCAGCATTTGTTGCTAATAGATCTTTCAACCTGTTAAGTCGTGATTCAGAACCAGGTAAAAACTCACTAGTACCTGCCTTAAACTCTATCTCTTCTATCTGAATACTAGAACCTTTTGATAATCGGTTCATTTTTACAACAATTTCTTGGTTTGAAATTGCTAACAAATTTACCTCCTGATCGACAAAAAAATATCCTTCTGCATCACATTTTACAAGAACTTTACTCGCACGTAAAACGTTGAAATATAAATCACTTCCTTTATATAAAGCTGCAATTTCTTTTGATCCTTCTATGGTAATATTAGCGATTATAGGTTCATTCGTTTTTGCATCTCTAATTGAAATCGAAAGAAATGGCGAAAATTCATCTGTTCTGCTATCGTATATTTTAGTATTATTTTTAATCTTTAATAAACCACTTTTCTCTTTAAAGTTGAAATCTAAATTTATTATCGCTTTACTTTTTTCAGTAGTTGTAAAAGCAACTAATATCTTTTGACCTGCATTTAAATCAACAGGATAGAGTGCATTAATAGTAACATTCGTGTCCAATCCAATGGTGTTTAGACCTTTTGTTTTATTGATACGCTTAATTTCTGCAGTACCCAATGTTAAGGCGTTACAAATATTGGTTTTGGTTTCAATAAAAAGAATCATTTGTAAATCACCCTGATTGATATTAGCATTAAAACTTAATGTGCCGTCATTATCGGCGATATAAGAAACCCAAATTACGTTTTTGGAATTCATATCACTTAATGAAGGATAATTGCTTAATTCATCGACAGAACCAGACTCACCAGTAAACTGTAAAGAATATTTTCCCGATTTGAATATGTTTACTGCACCTGAACAATCAGAAATTGGATCAATTCCGGCCTTTTTCGTTTGAGAAAAAAGAAAGAGTGAAATAAGTGAAAGAATTATTGTTAAGTGTACCTTTATCATATGTTCAACCCAAATTTAATTATTCTTTTTGTTAAAAATTTTTATTTCGTTAATAAATTGATAAAGTGATGGATACCTTGTATGTCAGAATTGGAAATGAAAATTTGCAAAAATTAATAGATCAATTTTATGATTTGGTATTTTCTTCTGAAAAAATCGCGCCATTATTTAAAAATGACAAAGAAGAGATAAAAGAAAAGCAATACCTGTTTTTATCTCAGTTTTTGGGCGGACCGCAATTGTATACTGAAAAATATGGTCACCCTAAAATGAGAGCGAGACATCTCCCTCATGCCATTTCAGAAGAAGCGAAAAATGAATGGTTACGATGCATGAAATTGGCTGTTGAAACATTGGATTTAACGGATGATCTCAAAATAGCCTTATACAATTGTTTTCCTGCAGTCGCGCAGCATATGGTGAATCAATAATTACATTGATAATTTAATTTCACCTTTAGAATTGATACGTAAAATTAAATTTTGGTGATTCGGGTAAATAGTATTTAATTCTATCGAATCAATT
>JBILYS010000067.1:0-7530 GCA_044377625.1 Crocinitomicaceae bacterium | reverse complement strand
GTCGATCAATTAGATAATCTCTTACAAAATTAATTGTCGTATCCATATACGCTACATTTGTTGCACTTCCTCCTAAATAAGGCACGTGACCCGCGCCATAAAACGTATAAAAATTACTTTGTACACCAACTGCTTGAGCTTGTTCATGTAGCATTCGGCTACCATCTAAATACATTAACGGAACACCTGGATTCACAACTCCTCTATTATACTTTACTGTTCCGTCATTTGTTCCATGCATTGAACACAAAGGTAAATTACCCGCCTCTAGCCAGCCATAACTCGCTAATGCTCCACATAAATTAATCACGCCATTCACATTAGACGAATAGCAAGGATTCCCGCTATTTCCTTCAAGTCCACCAAGGGCTGTAAGATTACCCATTGGTACATATCCATTAATTTCACACGTTCTGTCGAGATACGTCAAATGCAACGCTGTAATCGCTCCGGCAGAAGATCCACCAATAAAGATATTATTTGTATCAATTTTGTATGTATTTGTACCATCAGCTCTGTCTTTATAGAAAAATCGTAACGCAGCCCTAGCATCTTGAACTGCTCTCATTACAGCTTTCACTGAATTAGCAGAATCTATAGGAAAAAATCCAGTTCGATAATCGATTGAAGCACAAGCATACCCTTTTTTAGAAAAAGCTTGAGACAACGCGACCATGTCAGCATCTGTTTTTGTTCCACCTAAAAAACTACCACCATGTATCCAGATTATCAATGGTCGAACGGTTGCTGTATCTCCAGTTGGTTCGTAGAAATCTAATTTTAAGATTTTATTTGTCCCAGCGTAATTCAAGTTCTGTCCATAAACAATATTACTTGTTAATGTTGCTGTTGGATACACGTCGCTTGAATAACGTCCAGTAGAACAAGGCTCTTGCGCAATACCCAGAGCAGAAATAAATAAGGAAAGAAAAGTAATTGTTTTTTTCATAGTTGTGAGTTTAAGCTGTTAAAGTTATGGAAAAATAACGCCTCTATATTTTGTGGCATCAACTTTCGGAATAGTTGCTTTATATTTTTGATTTATAACACCGATGAATTCATTCGCTAAAAGTGCATTTCCTCTTGGATTCAAAGTTATTCCGTCCAATGAATACGCTCCACCAGAAACAAATTTTGCACTTAATGAAATTCCATTATAAACTATTCCTGTTTTAAGTTGCTTGAAGAAAGAATATGAATCAACATAGGCCAAGTTATAATTGGTTGCAGCTGATGACAAAACCGTATTAAAGCCATTGATTGTATTTCTAATATTTACTAATTCAGCGTTTGTAAGAACAAATTCATTTCTGAATGGAAAAACAGAACCCATTTTATTACATTTCATTGAATCTAAAGGAACGCTCAACAATATTAGCTCTCCTTCTACCATTTGGCGCACTCCAAAAGCTCCAGCAGTTGGATCATCAATGACGAAGGCATTTTTACCAACTTGAAAATAAATGCCAATTGGGTTATAAATTTCATTCAACGTAAAAGCATTATCGGCATCTAAGTTTAATCCGTCAAACGGAATTGTTGTGAAATATGGAAAATCAGTTACATCAGGAACATTAGAGATTGCGCCTCGTGCACCATTTCCGGTTAAATCAATCAGCAAATCAGTAATACTTCCATCAAATCCAATACCTGCAGCGCCATTTATAGGAGTTAATGATCCAAAACTTGCACCACTTTTTGCATATTTCAATACCTCATCCATACCAGTAAACAAGGTAAAAAAGGTTGGGTTTTTAGCCAATATATCTGCTTTTATTGTTCCGTTTATTGGATTGGAAGCCATCCGAGTGAAAAAAGGATTAAACAGACCAGGACCATTTGCTGGATTTCCAATTCCGGGAGTTGAAAACTCAGTGGTTTTTATAAAAGGTATTCCGAAATTGTTGAATTTATTGCTTGAACTGTAAACATAACTGCCAAAACCAGTTAAATCGCCTTGACTTGCAATTCGAACTGGAGACAAACTTGTTACGCCCAAGCAATCTGTTTTGTAGCCTAAAAGTAATCGCGACAAACCAATTTCACTCCAACCAACCGAACTGGTTGGCATCAATGGCTGATTAAAATCTCCCCCTCCGATTAATTTAAACTGCACTGATAAAATTGCTCCTAGAGAATTTTCTTGCCCTTCAGCATAAAGAGCATCATCCATAAACCCACTTGTCGCTATGCCGCCAATTGAAACAAATCGTGTTGCATCAACTTCCCCAGCAGAAACTTCAATTGATGTTTCTTTTGGCTTACAAGAAAAAGTCACACTTAAGATTCCTAAGCCTAGTATTAAACGTTTCGTCTTTTTAAAATTCATCTTAAAATCTATAAATAACAGCTAAACCAGGTGCAATAACATTTGTTGTGAAGGTTCCACTTAAATTAGTTTCGATATTTGTATCAGTTCTTTTCAAATGAGTAAAGAAAATTGAAGCATCAAGTGCAAAATGTTTCCCAAGCTTATAACTTAAACCAGCAGTATAATTGATCCGATTTGCGTCCGGAGTTTCTGGTGTTACATAGCCGTTTTGAACTGGAGAAATTCCATAAGCCATTCCTATCCGCGCAGCAATTTTATCCGTAAAATCATAATTTGCTCCACCACGAAAAGCGAAGATGTTTTCATAACTTCTAACTGATTTCGTATCGCTTAAAGAACTTGTGTTTGTTTCATAGTCGAATGCCAATGTATCATATGCTTTCCAACCGACATAATTTAAGTCCAAAGCAAGTGACAATTTATCTGTTGGCTTATAAGAAAAGCCCAAAGTTATGACTTGAGGCAAGGGTAAAGAGGAAGAAAAACTACCATTTGGGAAATTCGCTTCTAAAGAAGCAGGGACAACAAACGTTGCTTGTCCTTTCGTAACGGACATATTTACTTGTGAACGATAGGTTAAACCAAATCCTATTTTCTCCGTTGCTTGAACAAAAACTCCTGCATTCACTCCAAATCCATTTGCTTTGCCTGCTAATTCCACATGCCCATAATTCCCTTTAGCATCCATCACAGGTATGTCTTTTTGCAAGTTCACATTTCCAGTGCAATAAACAAAACCAACTCCTAACCCAACCTTTTCTGTTAGTTTAACACTAATAGTTGGTTGAATAAAAATTGATTTTAATTCCAAACGCGTTAATGCAAATCTTCCCATCCATCCATCTTCCCATTGAACAGTGCTTCCAAAAGGAGTATATACTGCGATACCAAAAAATAATTTGCTTTCCGCTGATTTACGATAAACTGCATAAGCTGAAAAAGGCGTTCCCATTGGTGAGTTTGTTCGGGCTAATTGATTGGTATTTGCATCTACAAAAAGGGTTCGAGCAAATGTTGGGGTCATTGCCAAATTGACCGAATTTTCTTTTAAAAAAGAAGTACTTCCTGGATTAAAAAACAAGGAGGCTCCATCCAATGGCAAAGCCGTTCCTGCTCCACCCATTCCTTGTTGTTTTTGGCCTTGGAAATTAACTTGGAATCCCTGAGAAAGGACAAGTTGATTTATTAGAATAATAAATAGCGTTAGTATTAGTTTTTGCATTCTTGTATATAATGAATTAAGCGGTATTTACCGTTAAAGATAAATTAATTTTTAATTTTCGCCGATTTTAATTTTAGCTTTTTCCTTAATAACTTCTTGAATCGTTTTACTTTCTATCTTGCTTTCTAACCAACTAATAATATCAAAATAGAGAAATGCGCGTTTTTCAAATTTATTGGTCTCTAAAACCTGCATTTCAAGTTTCAATGAATAAAATTGCTTCCTTAAATCTCGTTCACTGTTTGACACGAAAAGGTGCTTCAAAAAGTTCAGAATTGATAACTGGTAGTGACTCAATATTCCTTTTTTACTAAAATAACGGTAACTCGATCTAATATTAACATCTACTAATTGATCATTCCCTAATTCAAAATGAGCTACAAGTAACAAGATTCTTGTGAACGCATGAATATCCTCCCGTAATTCTATTTCTTTTTCATTGTGTATTTTGTTTAACCAAAGGACAGCTGTTTTATAATTTCCACTTCCTAAAAACAAACATGCAATTTTATAATACATCAACATGACAGAATGTTTATCCAATTTTGGAATAAAATTGATCAATTCATCTTCGAGTGCTCCAACAATTCTAGTTCCTGAATTAAATTCTCCAAGCATAAAATGTCTATTCATTTCATGCATATAAATCGCCTTGAATAAATTCAGATTTATATTTTCAGTCAAATACAAACTTTTATCGCGTTTAATTGAGACAAGTTGTTTTTGCGTTTCACTGAATTCCTTGAATTTGAAAAGTTTGTTTTGAACAGTCAACAATCGGTTTAACGCTTTAATATACATCTCCAATTTATGCCTTTTCATCTCTGGCTGCTGTTCAAATAGACTCACCCACTTTACAGCATACTCATGCCCTTTTGAAAAGTCCTGAATAAAGAAATAAAAACCTACAAAAGCATTATATAAATACATTTTCTCTTGAAAAGAGAGTTTTGTTTCTTCGTAAATTGGTAAGCTTTCTTTAAAAAAAACACTAACATTTTCAAGATCTTCTTCACTTTTGACAAAACCTTTTTGTCTATAATAAGAATCCAACTTTAAAGATAGATTTGAAAATATATTAATGTTTTTTACACTTTGTGCTACATGATTCGTAGTAACTATTACTTTATTTACGCGTTTTTCATTTCCTGATTCTATCGTTTTCGGAATTACCAATTTTTCAATTTCCAAGATTTCCAACAACATAACAGATCTGTCATTTTCGATTGCCAAGGATTTTGCTTTATCAATCATTTTGATGCATTCTTTATACAAACATTTGTTGTACAAAATCCGGGCATAATCTAAGAGCTCCGTTATCTTGATGTTTTCCAAGTTTGAACTATTACAAAGGCGAATACTCCTCAATAACTGAAAATAAAGATGTGCTTTTAAATTTGAAAATTGTTTTGGATTTAGTGTTTTATTCTGTTTTAGAATAGCTTCTTCATCATATACTTTTTGCTTTTCAATCGCTTTATAAAGAATTATAAATTTTTTATCTTGACTATTGCTTAAACGAGCTGCATACAAGGTGAAAAAACGTTTCTCACCTTTAGAAAGTGACTTTATCAAATTGAAAACTTGTTCTGATTTTACTTTAGCCATCGTAATTTATAATTTACTAAATATAGATTATTATTGATGTATATTGATAATAATTCAATATTAATCTTTTTACATGTCGTATCACTATTTTATTATTGTTATTCAAATTAAAATGTTGAGCCTACATTCGCCACATGAATATTAAAGCTGCAATAACAGGAGTATCTGCATATAAACCTGATTACATTTTAACAAACAAGGAAATTGAAAAAACGCTAGACACCACCGACGAATGGATAATGTCTCGTTGTGGTGTGAGTGAGCGCAGAATTCTTAAAGACAAAGACAAAGGAACAGCATATATGGCAGCTGAGGCAGCGAAAACCTTATTACTAAAAAAGAATCTATCACCACTTGACATTGAATTAATCATTGTTGCAACGGTGACTCCCGAACATCCATATCCAGCAACCGCAAATATTGTTGCAGACATGATAGGAGCAACTAACGCATGGGGATTTGATATTCAAGCAGCTTGTTCAAGTTTTTTATCGGCTTTGCAAACAGGCTCCAAATTCATTGAATCAGGAACACATAAAAAAGTATTGGTAATTGGTGCAGATAAAATGAGTAGTATCGTTGACTATAGTTGCAGAAAAACATCTATCCTATTTGGTGATGCGGCAGGGGCAGTGCTTTTAGAGCCTTCAACAGATGAAACTGGAATTCTAGACGCAAAATTATATGCTGATGGCAGCGGTAAAAAATCTTTATTTCAACCTGCAGGCGGAAGCTTACTGCCAGCAAGTTTAGAAACTGTAGCTAACAAGCAACATTTTGTGCACATGGATGGGCAGGCAGTTTTTAAAGTTGCAGTTATTAAAATGGCTGATGCTGCAGAAGAGATGATGCAACGCAATAATTTATCGGCAAAAGACATTGCTTTTTTAACACCTCATCAAGCAAATAAAAGAATCATCGAAGCAACAGCAAATAGAATGGGAATTTCTATGGATAAAGTAATGCTTAATATTCATAAATATGGCAACACTACATCAGCCACTATTCCACTTTGTCTTTCAGAATGGGAAAACCAATTAAAAAAAGGAGATAATATTATTCTTACAACTTTCGGCGCTGGTTTTACTTGGGGAGCCATGTTTGTGAAATGGTCTTACTAGGAATTGGGATTTGTTTAAGTTTTATTAGATTCCTTTTGTTATCAAACGTCCTTTTCGTCTGTACTTTCTAACTTTTCTGTCATTCGGAAGATCCTCTTCAAACCAAACAATCTGTTTACCCATTGTTCCCTTAACTCTGGTAAAAAAGGATTCTCTTTCCGTTATTGATACAAAGGAGTTTTCAATAGCAATTTCAGGAAATATAGTTGGCTCTGGTCGGTCTATCGTTCTTAACGTATCAAACAAAATTGGCAATATGTCTATCGGTAGATTGTGTTTTTTGATCATCATTTGCAAGGATTTTGCTTGAAATGGATCTGTGGCTAACGCTATCCTGGTAAATCCTTGTTTTTTAGCAATCAGGTAGGAATAATAGACGTTTTCAGTGCTATGTTCTGCATTTGTGTCCAAAAAAATAGATGACACAGGAACGCCCAATGCTTTTCCATATTCCGCCATAATCTTTGCTTCTGAATACTTAGTATAAACCGCACCACCAGAAAAAATTATATTGTTTGCAATACCTTTTTTGAACAGAAAATTTGCCCAAGAAATTCTAATATTCATTGTAGGAGTCCATGAAACGCCATCGTGCGGAACACCAGGAATGATAATAGCATCGTACGGTGCATCGATTAAAGCTTTATCAAAATACTTTTGTGATTTTCTTTTTGAAAAAGCACAGTTTGTCAAAAGGAATAAAAGTAAAAGCATGTAAAATACGTGTCTCATCTTTCTAATATATAACTTTTCTTTGTACTGAACATTTTAATTGCCAACATATAGCTTTGTAAAAACAGCTATTCCTTTATTTTGTTTTACGAAATACAGAATACTTATGACTTCTTGCTGAAGATAACAAAATTCTTAAAGTAAGATTGATAATAAAACTTCTTTATTCAAAAGGAGACTTCTAGTGCATCGATACAAATAGGTCGACTGGGGAATCTTATTAAACAATATATTTAACCATTTATCCTTATTTTAAAAATTAAACTCAATTCACTTCTTGGTGAGGCCAGATGAAAGTATCATTATCCAATACCAAAGAACAAAAGCAACTAGTTTGAATAAATCAATATCTTTACTGCTTAATTGAAGTTAATCCTTTTTATTAATTGGCCTTTACTGGAGAACATTATATAACTCGAATAAGAGTATTTGCAATCATGATGATTGTCTTGTTGCATGTTTCTGCACCTGTTCGTGACCAATGGC
This sequence comes from Crocinitomicaceae bacterium, assembly GCA_044377625.1. Taxonomy (GTDB): domain Bacteria; phylum Bacteroidota; class Bacteroidia; order Flavobacteriales_D; family Crocinitomicaceae; genus M0103. The sequence goes on along the minus strand of JBILYS010000067.1, from coordinate 29 downwards.
ATGTCATGGCAACGGCAAATTGGATCGTA
>JBILYS010000303.1:0-3184 GCA_044377625.1 Crocinitomicaceae bacterium | reverse complement strand
GATTTCATTCAAATGCATTTAAATAAAACTGGATTGTAATTGGAAAAAAGTATCCAAAATTAATATTCTTATTGATTCATTTGTTGGTAATATTGAAGGAAAAGCTTTGCATTTTCATCCTTATCATCTTGTTTATTGATGTATTTTAAAAACATTGATTCTTTGGAATGACCTGTAATTGTCATTAAGATTGGAGTCGCTATTTTATTGTAATAATTGCTTGCAAAAGTTCTACGAAAAGAATGAGTTGTCACCAACTGATATTTTGGATAAGTTCCCATTATTTTTCGATTAGATTTTTTATCTAATAATTTCCCTTCAATAATTTCATCAATTCCTGACAATTGACAAACTTTCTTAATGTAATTATTAAGATTTTGAGTTGCGATTTTTTGTGGAAAATCATTTTCTAACATCAATTGTATTGCTTTTGAACCAATAGGAATTGTAACATCTTTTTTCGTTTTTTGTTGATTAACATCTATGAACAAATGTTCTCCGACATAACGTAAATGATCTTGGGTTAAATTTAATAAATCACCACCTCGTTGACCAATTTCACAGCCTAACAAAAGCCACTTTTTTGCATTTTCCAATGAAAGTGTTGGCATTTCAGTTTTTCTTATTTTCTGTAATTCTCCAATCGAAAAAGTCACAATATGCCTATCTTCATCTTGTTCACAAAACGAATCAATTTTACTTGCAAAAGGATGTGTTGGTATATTCAAACGTTCAGCATCACGTCCAACAGCGCGTAAATTATCAAGTTGTTTTCCAGCATAGTTAATAGAAAAACATTTTGTCTTCAACAACCATTTTTTATATTCTTCAACAAGAGAAGGAGTGATATCAGTTAACTTGATCCTCTTTCTACAAAACAATTCAAACTCCTCAAAATTTCTTTTAAACGATTTGTAAGATTGTATTCTTGCATGTGATAAACCCAATCGACTTTGGCCTGCTATTTTTTTAGTATCAGCATTATCTATTATAAATTGAATGTGATCGGTAGCATAATAAATATATTTTACTTTTTCTTCCCGTTCAAAACATTTGAGTAAGGATGTATTCAACCAATATTTATCGATCTTGTCACCATTTGCTTGACAAATGTTATATTCTTGAAAAACGTACGATTCTAATTTCTTGAGATTATTATATAACAATTTAGTGATACTTGAGTTTTGTTTTGGAAAATTTGTAGTGGAACTCCATTGGCTTGGGTCAACAGAAAAACCTGTTTTTATTTCAAAAACAGATTCTCTTGAAATACTAAATCGAAGATAAATAGATACGTCTTTTGAGTTGCCTTTTATTCTATATTTCAAACTTGCCATTTTTATCTATTTTATTTCATCACAACAATTCTTCCCAACCATTTCCCAACCGTTTGTCAAATATATGCATTATAATTCATTTCAAAACAAAATAAATAATTTCAATAAATCAAACAAAATAAGACTTTTAGTTATTTACAAAGGGAATAAGAGTGAATATGACTGAATATAGAACATTGGGTTCGAGTCCCGTCCAGACCGCTAAAGCGGTTTACCGCAACAACGTTAAAAGCACGCCTTTTATGGCTGAAAGGTTAGAAACCCCTAAGAAGTATCAAATTTCTTAGGGGTTTTGTTTTTTGGTAGTGTGGCCACTATCGTAGACAGTTTGAAAGTAAAATGTTTTTTTAATTGAAAAAAAAAGCCTAATCGTAATTTACATTCATTCCTAGACTATAAAACGTATTTCTTATAATTTGATAGACATAAAAAAAGCGAGCATTCCCGCTCGCTTTTTTATTTTTTCTATATTTTTCTATTGCTTTATCAATCTAACAGGTTGAATTATTTTATCTCCACTAACCATTTTAATAATGTAACATCCTGTAGCCATTCCTTCAAGATCAACATTTAACAGTTTCCCTGTCTCTTTTGAATAATTAATTTTCTTCACTTCTTTTCCTTGAATGTCGAAGAAAGATAAAGAAGTAGAACCTTCTGGTATTTCTCCATAAAGTACAATTGTAACATTTGAACCAGCTGGGTTTGGATGTACATCAAATCCAATCAAATCTGCTTTACACTCAACTGAAATTGAACCAAATACTTCAAATGTACCATTTAAGTCAAATTGCTTTAAACGATAATAAACTACCTCATGTCCACGTACGTCTTGATCCTCCATTTCATAAGTAAGTAAATTGGAAGAATTTCCAGCTGCAGCCGTTTCCCCTAACAATTCCCAGTTGGTACCATCAATACTTCTCTCAATTTGGAAATGAGATGTGTTGTTTTCAGAATTTGTTACCCACTGAATTCGAGCTGAATTGTTGTTTTCACAAATTGCAGTGAACGAATTTATTGTAATTGGTAATGCAACAATAGGAATCAAAATAACAGCTCCAGAACCTCCAGAGAAACTTGGAATACCAGACCATTGAGAATAATTTACGCCATTTGGTGTTGTACCGATTGTTGCTGCGTAATGTGTTGCATCATAAATTGGAGCAGTATAATTTGATCCAGTATTTTTAAACCAATAAAAACCAAGTGGGACAGCATATTTGTACGTATACCCACAAGCAGAATAAGTTGCCATCCAATTGATTGCTGCCGTTTCTATAGCAGTTCTTTCTGATGGTAGATAGTAGAAACGCACTTGGTATGTCCCTATTGGTGTACCTCCTCCTAAATTAAGATTCCAACTTCTTTTCATTTCAAATCTTTCCTCACCAGGATTCGTATTTGTAACACAAGCTGGTGCCGTTCCAGGACCTTGGGTTTGTTGATAATATGTTCCATTCACATTTATTGATGCAGTTACAGTGCTTGTACCACTTAAATCTCCTAGAACAGAGAAAATAATATCATTTCCTACATAAAAATGATGCCATCCAGCATTATCTGTACAATAAGTAGTTGTCGACGATCCATTCGGAGCATAAACAAAATTCTTAACGTTAATTACAACTGAAGCATCTGCTGAAGTATTACAAGTGCCTTGCAATCTTGCATAAATTGTCATTGTTACAGTCGTGGTAATCGTTACACTTGCTCCAGTCCCAAGTAAAGTTCCTGTTCCATTTGGACCTGTGTACCAATAATAATTTGCTCCAGATCCCACATTAGTTGCACTTGCTGTTAATGTTACATCCACATTCGGACAGTAACTTGATGTTACTGGGGCA
>JBILYS010000302.1:0-3188 GCA_044377625.1 Crocinitomicaceae bacterium | reverse complement strand
TTGATTATTTATCAGATATTGTTCTGTTTGAGTTGCCATTTAAAAATACAATTATCCAAGGAATTCTTGTTAATGTGAATAACAAGCAACTTTTTAATAAAAATTTGAATGGTTCAAAAAGTGTTTTTGCTTGTCACGATGATGTAGGTGTAATTTTTAATTATTCCAGCTTCAAAGATCAAATTTCAACATCAGAATTAAAAAAAATTGCAGATAACATTGTAAAAACTAGTTCTAATAATGCGTCAGGAAAATTCATTGCTCATCATGGGCCTGGAAAATTTATTGAGACTTTTTCAAGAGGAAGTTACTTTAGTAAATCTTCCTATTTTAGCAAAACCAACGCTTTATTTGCATTACAAGAAAATAGTTTGATACTTTCTGGTAAACTTACTATTAACTCAAATAACACAACTCCGATTCTCCCATTAACGAAAATAATTGAACCTAAAGGAATTCATGTTTCGAGTACAATTATCCCAACCGTTTTAGTTGATTCGCTCAATGGATGGTTAACACAATTTTCGCTAAAAGTTCCACCTATTAATACAATTTCATTAAACCTTATTGAAACAAAGATAATTAATCATTCTTCCGGATTTTTTGTAATTCCACAAATCGAATTAGTAATCCAGTTCGACAAAGACTTCTCCATTCTAGAACTTCTTTCTTCACCAGAATTAATCACCTTTTTAGATTATTCACTTCAAAAGAACCACATCTCTTTTCAAGAAGAAAAATTATTTTTCAAACAAATTAATTCAAAATCAATTTACATTGGAATAACTGAAAACCCAACTTTCAAATCAGTGAGTTCAAATGAAGTAGTTAAAATTGAAGGCAATCTAAAAGCACTAACTTCTATAAAAGGAGGTGGAATGATGACTGCATTCTTGGAAATGATGCCAATTTACAGTGCGAGTAAAAATTTAGCAAAGCACACCGAATCATTAAATTTAAGTTTTGTCAAGAAGAATAAAAATAATATTGATTTAAAAGGGGAACTTAAATTCACTAAAGATCATTATCCAATGAATGAGCTAATCAAGTTTTTACTTGTTGGTCAAATATTCAATTAATTCATTAAAATAGTTAGGCGCATATTTCAATCTTGAGCCGTACCAAGAAAACATTTCGCCGTCAACAATTACCACTTTTGAATAAGGAAATTGTTTTTCAATTTCAATGACATCTTCTTTTTTAAAAGGATATGGCTCTGAACTCAAGAAAATATAGTCTGGATAATTGTCACTATTATTTTTCAATTCGGGATAACGTTCTTCTAGACAAAAGTTTTCGAATCCTAATTCGCTTATTATTGAATTAATAAATGTATTTGTCCCAGCTACAAAATAAGGGCTTTTCCAAATAAAATAAAGAACACTTTTGGGAGAATTGGAGCGCACTATTCGGGAGAATTCTTGCTTAATTTCTGTAATAAGTTGCTTCGCACTAATGCATGAATTTGTCAAAGCACCAAGTTGATTTATCATTTCATACGCTTCCTCCAAGGTTGAAATATCACTCATCCAAACAGGTGCAATCTTTTGTAACAATTCAATATCCTCTTTCGTGTTTTCTTCTTTGTTTCCGATAATTAGGTCTGGTTTCAAAGAATGAATCACATCACTATTGAGTTGCTTGGTTCCTCCTACTCGTGTTTTATTTTTGAACCAACTTTCTGGATGAATGCAAAATTTTGTTATTCCAACAACTTTGTCTCCCAATCCCAAATCAAACAACAATTCAGTTTGAGAGGGCACTAAAGAAACAATCCGACATGGAAATTCTTCCAGTCGGATTGTATTATTCATTTGATCTGTGAACTGTTTTGCCATTAAGACATTGCAGAAATTATATCGTAACGTGTCACAATGTGATGTCCACCTTCTGGCATTTCAACCAAGACCGCTGGCGTATTTTTGTTTATTAATTTACACAATTCATCCAAATGAGTTGCGGCCTTAACGGCTGGGAAAGGAGCTTTCATTATTGTGGAAATTGCCGCATTTCTCAATTCAGGATTTTCTACTAATACTTGGTAAACATCACTTTCATCAATAGAACCAACAAATTTCCCGTCTTTCATAACAGGTATTTGAGAAATTGAAAATTTACGCATTGCAGCAATAGCATGTGAGACTAACTCTTCAGCATATACTGTAACTAACGGTGTATTTCTGTGCTGAGCAACTAATTCTCCTGCAGTTTTAAATTCTTCATCTAAAAATCCTCTTTCTCTCATCCAATCATCGTTGAACATTTTTCCAACATAACGACTTCCATGATCATGGAATAATACCACAACAACATCTTCTTCTGATAATTGATCCTTTAATTGAAGTAATCCTTTAATTGCAGAACCAGCAGAATTCCCAACGAAAATCCCTTCTTCACGTGCAATTTTACGTGTGTAAACTGCAGCGTCTTTATCGGTTACTTTTTCAAATAAATCAATCACATCAAAATCAACATTTTCAGGAAGAATATCTTCACCAATTCCTTCTGTGATATATGGATAAATCTCATTTTCGTCAAAAATACCTGTTTCTTTATATTTCTTAAATACAGATCCATACGTATCAATTCCCCAAATTTTAATGTTCGGATTTTTCTCTTTCAAATATTTACCAACACCAGATATTGTTCCACCTGTTCCTACTCCAACAACAAAATGAGTAATCTTACCACCTGTTTGTTCCCAAATTTCAGGTCCAGTTGATTCATAATGCGCTGTTCTATTCGATAAATTATCATATTGATTCGCATACCAAGAATTCGGTGTTTCTTCTGCCAATCTTCTTGAAACTGAATAATATGAACGCGGATCTGTTGGCTCTACGGCCGTTGGACAAACAACTACCTCTGCGCCAACAGCTCTCAAAATGTCCATTTTTTCTTTGGACTGTTTATCATTCAATACACAAATCAATTTATATCCTTTGATGATACATCCCAATGCCAAGCCCATTCCTGTATTACCAGAAGTACCTTCAATGATTGTTCCACCCGGTTTTAAAAATCCTGCTTTCTCAGCATCTTCAATCATTTTAATCGCCATTCGGTCCTTCACGGAATTTCCTGGGTTGGTTGTTTCTACCTTTGCTAAAACAGTTGCTTTTACATCTTTGGTAACCACATTTAATTTAACAAGTGGTGTATTTCCAATTGTTTCAAGGATATTATTA
>JBILYS010000042.1:0-9067 GCA_044377625.1 Crocinitomicaceae bacterium | reverse complement strand
GAACTTTATGAGATAAACGCGGATTTAGTGGCCAATCAAACTTTAACATTAAATCCAACCACTCGTTTTTATGATGCTGTTAAATTTTGGTATGAAGATTTTGAAGATGCAGCTATTAAAATTGAAAATGACCCAAATTCTTTGTCTTCATTAGTTGCTGGCAATGACCCTGCTATTTTGAAATGGGGAAATTTTTATGGTCAAGTAAATTTGAATTCAATTGATTCAACATGGATTGGCTATACTGCTGGGGAAATGTATCTTCCAACCTTTGCTGATGTATATTTAGAAATAGATTATTACAATACAAATGCAGTTACAACAGGTTTACTTGCGATTTCTTCATCGTCAATTAAAAACAACGATAACATTCAATTAAATTCACAGGATCCATCGGAGGTTAAATGGAAAAAAATCTATATTGATTTGAAAGAATTAGTATCCAGTTCTTCAACAGCTGCTTATTTCAAACAATCATTTAAGGCTGGATTAGATAGTGGAGATAGTGATGGGGTAATAATTATGGATAATATCAAAGTTGTTTATTTCTAATTATGCAACAACGACTACTCGTCTTATTATTTGTGCTAATGGATTGGATAACTGCTGTTTCTGCTTGGGTTATCTTTTATTATTTTCGAAAAACATCAATCGAACAAGTTGAATTTACTGTGAATGATTCTTTTTATTTGGGAATATTTTTAATTCCAATTTTATGGTTGGTTTTATATTATTTGCAAGGAACCTATCATGATGTAAAACGATTATATAGGTTTAAACTATTTAATCTTAGTTTTATTGGAACACTTTTAGGTTCGGTTTTCATCTTTTTTACCTTGCTATTAGATGATGAAATATCAGGTTATCAGCAGTATTATAAATCCATGTTTTTGTTGTTTGGGATTCATTTTTCACTGGTATTTATTCCTAGATTAATTTTCATAAGTGTTATCGTTAGTCGAATTCACTCAGGTAAAAATGGGTTTAAAACGCTTTTGATTGGAGGAAGTGACAAAGCAGTTGAAATTTATAATGAGATTGTTAATTTACCACGTGGAATTAATCAATTCATTGGGTTCGTAAATATTAACGGCGTTGATAGACAATTGGAAAATCAATTAAACTATTTGGGTCATGCGAAAGATTTGGAGAAAATTTTACGAGTACATGAAGTTGAAGAGGTCATAATTGCACTTGAAAGTGTTGAACACGATAAATTAAAAGCAATAATTGGTCAAATTGAAGGAGGCAGCGTGACGATTAAAATTCTGCCCGATATGTACGACATATTATCTGGATCAGTTAAAATGACCAATATTTTTGGTGCTTTGTTAATTGAAGTAAATGCGGAAACGATGCCAATTTTACAACAAGCCATTAAGCGATTCATGGATGTAGTTTTTTCTGTTTTTGCAATAATTTTTCTAATTCCGGTGTATATTTTTCTTGCAATTGGAGTAAAAATGTCATCTCCTGGACCTATATTCTTTATGCAAGAACGAATTGGTTTAAAGGGAATACCGTTTAAGATTATTAAGTTTAGAACGATGTACATTGATGCAGAAAAACATGGACCACAATTATCATCTTCAAATGACCCTCGTATTACCAAGATTGGGAAGTTTATGCGCAAATTGCGATTGGATGAATTTCCTCAGTTTTTTAATGTTTTGAAAGGCGAAATGTCTTTGGTTGGACCAAGACCTGAACGACAGTTTTTTATAGATCAAATAGTTCAAATTGAACCCCAATTTCTTCATTTAACCAAAGTTCGACCGGGAATTACATCTTGGGGACAAGTGAAATACGGCTATGCTGAAAATGTTGATCAAATGCTTCAACGCATGAAGTTTGACTTACTTTATCTAAAAAACAGAACATTAGCACTGGATATCAAAATTATGCTTTATACGGTATTGATTATTGTTAAAGCGAAAGGAAAGTGATTTTTTAAAAAGTAAAAAGTAAAAAGTAAAAAGTAAAAAGTAAAAAGTAAATGATGTGATCCACACGAACCAAATTCCTTTTTCCTTCTTCCTTCTTCCTTCTTCCTTCTTCCTTCTTCCTTCTTCCTTCTTCCTTTTACTTCACCTTAAATTCAAACATTTTTTGTTCATTCAAATAACCTTCTAAAGTATCACCGATAGCAACAGGTCCAACCCCCGCAGGTGTTCCAGTAAAGATTAAATCTCCTGTTTTTAAAGTCATGAATTTTGACAGGTACACGATGATTTGATTAATAGTGAAAATCATTTCTTGGGTATTTCCAACTTGAACTGTTTCACCATTTTTCTTCAATTCAAAACCTAGATTATTTAAATCCACTGAATTCACATCAATTGTTTTATTGGAAAGGGGAGCACTGTGTTGAAAAGATTTTGCTATTTCCCAAGGCAATCCTTTTTCTTTGCAAATTTGTTGTAAATCACGCGCTGTGAAGTCTATTCCAAGCGTTAATTCCTTGTAATAGTTAGGGGCAAATTTCTCTGTAATATTTTTACCCACTTTGCAGATCTTCACGACCAATTCACATTCATAATGCAAATCTTTCGTAAAGTCAGGATAATAAAAATGATTACCATCTTTTAAAATAGCAATATCTGGTTTCATGAAAAAAATCGGCACCGTTGGCACTTCAGCTTTCATTTCTTTTGCATGATCTGAATAATTCCTTCCTATACAAATGATTTTCATCTTATTTGAATTTGTTTTTTAAAGCATCTAATTTACTTGCAATATCTTCAGCAGTAGTTTCTTCTTTTTTGATATTTTCTCTTTCCTTTTTAATTTTATCCATTTCGATGCGCAAGCATTTTTTTGTGTATAAAGGAAAATCTGCATCAAGCATCCAGCCATAATAGCCAGGCTCAATTCGTGCCACTTCTTTAATTGTTTTTCCTTTATGTTTCCCAAAATTATAAATAGATTCACCCTTCTCATTTATAGCTAATCGACCAGCAAAATCTAATAAATTATAATTTCCAGCTTTAGAAAATTCGGATAGGGAAGGGATATCATTTGACAAATCTGCATAATGAGCCATTTGTGCTTTCAAAACATCCCAAGTAGCTTGAGCGTCATGTAATGCATTATGTGCATTCTCAATAGGTTTTTTGCAGTAAAATTGATGTGCTGCAGCTAACGTACGTTGTTCCATTTTGTGGAAAATATTCTGAACGTCTACAAATTTTCTTTGTGAAATATCAAAATCAGAACCTGCACGCATTAATTCTTCTGCCAAAACGGGAATATCAAATTTATTGGAGTTGAAACCTGCAAGGTCTGCATCACCAATAAATTCAACTACTGAAGCTGCTATTAAATCAAAAATTGGTTCGTTTATAATGTCTTTATCATAAATGCCATGAATTTCACTTGTTTCCTTCGGAATCGGCATTTGTGGATTTACGCGTTTGCAAAAATGTTCTTCTTTTCCATCTGGATAAACTTTGATAATAGCAATTTCAACAATACGATCGCTTGTGATATTTAGACCCGTTGTCTCAAGGTCAAAAATAGCTAACGGTCTTTCAAGATGTAAATTCATTTGAATAATTTCTTCAAAGATAATGGAATGATTAGACAAAAAAAAAGTCTGGAGCGAACCAGACTTTTTTTTTAGTATTATTCGGTTTTCAGACCGACAAACTGATAAGGTTTGTATTTCTTTTGTTTTGCGGAGTCACTAACATATTCAGGACCATCTACTATTGCTGAAACAATTACAACATTTACTTTTCCTTTAAATTCAGGTTGTGATTCAAAATAGGTAGATATGTCATATTTCATATTCTCCGCACGAATTGTTGTAAGCTTCTCGTTTGTTTCGTATGTCTTAGTTGGTACATGTGAAGCAGAAGAATATACATTAATTGTAATCGATGGTCTGCCTTCTTTTAATTGAGCTTCGACTTCTTTAACGAAATCTTTTAATTCCCCTTTATTTGTATACAATTTGTTCTTATTGTAATCAAAATAATGTAAGAACTCAAGATTTTTGTATGAAACTACATCGATTGGATCTATATCTTTAATAGTGTCTTTAGGAACAATAATTGCACGATTCGGAACATCTAAGATTAATTCTCTATTGATTTCTTGATAATCAAGATTACATTCTGTTGTGAACGATTCTTCATACATTACCTTACTATCAGAAGCATTAAAGTATGCTATAGTGTATGTTTTACATGGTTTTAAACCAGACATAAATAATCCATCTCTAAGACGTGGGAAAATAACTCTGTTTTTCTCAAAGTCTTCACAATCTTCACATGTTAATTTAATGTTTACTGCAAAATCTTCTGGAAGAGGGGAGTTGTCAAGTGTTTTAATCACTCCTTTAAATACAGCAATGTTTTTAACACCTAAATAATCATTGTATATTTCATAAATATCTTTTTCACCGAATCCATCTTTTCTGAAAGATGTCATATACCCTCTTAAACCATCACTTGTAGTAGTGTAAAAAATATCATCATTTGTTGAATTGAATGGATATCCTAAATTTCTAGAATCTGACCAAGTATCATCTTCCAATAAATCACATACCATAATATCAAATCCTCCAATACTTTTTTCACCGTTTGTTGAGAAATAAAGCATTTTATTGTCTATAGATACAAATGGCGCATCTTCATCGTGAGCTGTATTAACACGTGGGCCTAAATTTATTGGGTTTGACCACGTACTATCTGCACGTCTTTTAGACATATAAATATCTCTTCCGCCCATTCCCCCTGGTCTATCAGAAGTAAAGAACATTCTTGATTTATCATGCGAAACCATGCAGTGTGTTTCCCAGTATTTCGTATTGATGTCCTTATCAGTTACTTTTTGGATGTCACTGAATTTACTCGCATAAAAGTCTGTGTAATAAATATCTCCATTGCCAGTAGAATCCTCATACAAATAGATTTTTCGTTCGTCAGTACTTACAGCAATTGTTGCTTCATTTCTTTTTGGAATACAAAATTCTAAACGTTTCGGTTCCATCCAAACTGAATCATCACTCAAATAACTAACATATACATCTTCAGGATATTGATTAATACCTGGATCTCTAAACACTTCTGTTTCTCCATTTGCCCATGGCCGGCGTGATGTGTAAAATAATGAAGAGCCATCCAAAGAAACTACGGGAGCATAATCGGGAAATTCGCCGTTAATTTTATTACCAATATTTTTCAAGCGAACATTTACTGGATTTGCCATTGCTTCAATTGCACGTTCACATTGAACTAGTCGTAAGTTTGTAACTGCAATCAACTCTGATTTATCCTTTGATGCTGCAAGAAAACTGTTGTAATATAATTTAGCTTTTTCTATATCTTCATTTAGATGATAACAAGTAGCTAAGTGAAAAAAGGCATCCGCTGGAGCACTTTTTTCAGAAACACCATAAGCATCATAGTTTGCATCAGTTTTTAGTATAGCCTTTTCTAAAAAAGGAATAGCCAGCATATAGTCTTTTCTAATCTCTAGTACTAAAAAACCTTTTCGATAATTGTAATTTGAACTTTCAGGTTTTAAGGTTAATAGTTTATCAGCGACCATTTCTGCGTGATAAAGAAGATTCTCTTGCATCATTCGCGAATTTTCAGAAACTAATTGTTGTTCAGATCCATTCTGAATTAATTGAAAAACTTCGTCATCTGTTAATTGAGAAAACAAAAACAGTGGAGAAAAGAGCAAGAAATAAAAAAGGGTAATATTTTTCATAATACTATATTTAAAAGCTTTTATGGTTAAAAACTGTAAAATTGTAAATTTGTACGAATGTCGAGGTAAAAGGTTGCGAATGTGAATTTAAAAAAAAAGTCTCACATAATTGCGAGACTTTTTTTTTATTTTTTTACGATTCTAAATTCTGTTCTCCGATTTGCTTGATGTTCATCTTCAGAACAAGTTGATTTCACAGTGCCCTCGCATTCACATCCATTAACCAATTTTGATTCACCATAACCTTTTCCATAAATACGTTTTGGATTCGTTATTCTGGCTTTAATATAATCTGCAGACGATTTAGCTCTTCTACCTGATAGTGCTATGTTGTACGCATATGAACTTCTACAGTCGGTATGTGAACCCAATTCAATTTGTATTGTTGGATTGTCATTCATTATTTTAACAATCTTATCTAATTCAATTTTTGCATCAGGACGGATATTTGATTTGTCTAGATCAAAATATATTGGATTTAAATCCAGTGTAACTGCTAAGTCGACGCCTATTTCTGGCTTTTCGAGTAAGTACGTTAAATGAATATCACTTTTATCACCTAATATTTCTTTAAAATCAAATGTTTGAGTAAGGTATTCATCTTTAATTACTTTTACATGATAATATATTGTGTCACCATACTTACTGTCCTTAAGGATAGTTGATGTAAAAGCACCAACTGTATTTGTTTGTATACTTTCAATTGTTGAATTTGTATTTACGATATTGAATTCAACAATAGAATTTTCTAACTTAATTCCAGTTTTTTTATCTGCAACGATACCATCCAAAGTGTAATTTACATTTGGTGTAATTCTTTTTCGTTTAACATCTAAGATTAACTCTTTATAAATTTCTTCATATTCAGTTTTACAATCAGTTTTGAAAGTTTCCTTATAAATAAAGGTTGATAACGAATCATAACTGTATGATATATCATATTCTTTACATGGTATTAAACTATTGAAAAAAGAACCGTCACGAAGTCTTGGGTTTATTTCATAAGCCTTTTGATCATCACAATTAGTACATTTCAAAGTGACATAAACTGATTCAGGAATAGGGCTTCCGTCAGAAGTTTTTATTAATCCCTTTAAAACAGCTGTTTTGGTAATACCCATAAAATCATTTTCAATTTTATAAATATCTTTTTCTCCAAATCCATTCTTACGGAATGATGACAAATAACCTGTTAAACCATCAGCTGTTGTGGTATAAAAAATATCATCACCAGTAGAATTAATAGGGTATCCTAGGTTGATAGGTTCTGACCAAAAATTATTTTCATCACGAACAGAAACAAAAATGTCAAAATCCCCCATACTTTTCACACCATTGCTTGAATAATATAAAGTTTTATTGTCAACGGCTATAAATGGTGAATCTTCATCATTAAGTGTATTAACGGAAGGGCCAACATTAATTGCTTCGCTCCAGCTACCATTTGGTAACTTAACTATTCTATAGATGTCTCTTCCTCCAAAACCACCTGGTCTGTCAGAAACAAAATACATTTGCTGACCATCAGGAGTTACAGAACAATGCGTTTCCCAATATTTTGTATTTAAATCTTGGTATTCTAGTTTTGTCAATGTTTGGAATGAACTATTTTGAAAATCTGAGAAATATAAATCGCCATTTCCTGTTCTATCCTCATATGTATATACTCTTCTTTCATCTGAACTAATAGTAACGGTTGCCTCGTTAGTTTTTCCATCACAAAAACTTAATTTTTCTGGGTTACTAAATTTTTCATTTAAATCATGGTAACTGACATAAATATCTTCAGGGTATTGATTTAATTGAGCATCACGAAAATCATCCGTTGATTGATCAGACCATTGTCTTCTTGATGTGAAATATAAAGAAGTGCCGTCCAAAGAAATAACAGGTGAATATTCTGGATAAACAGTGTTAATTGTTTTTCCAAGATTTGTCACTTTTGAATCTCTCGGCTTCGCTATTAAAGCTTTTGCGACATCACATTGTAGTATCCGAATTTGAGCTTTTGCAATTAATTCGGATTTATTTCCAGTTTCCGCAATGAATTTAGAATAATATTCTTTTGCTTTATCCAATTGCTCATCCAAATGATAACATCTCGCTAAATGATAATATGCATCAGTAGGTGCACTTTTCTCTTTAGCTGAATACATGTCATAATTTTTATCAATATCTGAAATTGCAATTAAGAAATAAGGAGTTGCTGAAACCCAATCTTGTCGTGAATCTAAAATAATATACCCTTTTCTATAGTTGTAATTCGGACTAGTAGGATTAAGTTGCAATAAACGGTCAACAACTATTTCAGAAAAATAAAAATAACCTTCTTGCAGCATTCTAGAACTTTCAATTAAAAGTTCATCCTCTGTTGCGTTTTGTGTCATTTGACGAACCTCATACTCTGTTAATTGTGTCGAACCAATAAATGGCAAAAACAACACAAAAAATAGGTTAATTATTACTTTCATGTATAGAGTGGTTAAAAAGTGGTTAAAATAATTATTTATAATTCTCTGTTTGGGTCAAATTGTTCTAAATAATCCGCAACTCTTCTTACAAATTGTCCTCCCAATGAACCATCTACAACTCGGTGGTCATATGAATGAGATAAATACATTTTTGAACGAATTCCTATAAAATCACCATTAGGTGTTTCAATTACTGCAGGAATTTTTCGAATTGCACCCAAAGCCATAATTGCAACTTGTGGTTGATTAATAATCGGTGTTCCCATTACATTTCCAAATGAACCAACATTCGTAACGGTGAATGTTCCGCCTTGAATGTCTTCAGGTTTTAATTTATTGTTTCGTGCACTGTTAGCCAGTTGATTAACTGATTTAGTTAATCCAACAAGATTCATACGGTCTGCATTTTTTATCACTGGAACAATTAAATTTCCAGAAGGAAGTGCTGTTGCCATTCCAATATTGATGTCTTTTCTTTTAATGATTGTAGTTCCACTAACTGAAATATTAATCATAGGAAAATCTTTAATTGCCTTAACAATCGCTTCGATTATAATAGGTGTAAATGTGATGTTTTCACCTTCACGTTTAGCAAAGTCACCTTTTACTTTATTTCTCCAATTCACAATGTTTGTAACATCTGCTTCAACGTATGATGTAACATGCGGAGCAACGTGTACAGACATTACCATATGTTCAGCAATAATCTTACGCATACGATCCATTTCAATGATTTCATCTCCTGGATTAGGAATTACTATTGGACCTTTTATGTGAGATAGGAAACCAGCTCCTTGACTTGCAGTCGCAGCAATTGGAGCAGGTGTGTTTTCTGCTTTAACAGTGTTTTCAACTTTAGCAACTGGAGTTTGAGA
>JBILYS010000301.1:0-3200 GCA_044377625.1 Crocinitomicaceae bacterium | reverse complement strand
ATAATACATTAAAATCAAGAATTATTCTCCTTTAAACGCTTCTGTTGCTTTTCTAACTGAACCATGTTTTGAAAGTAAATGCTCCGCTTCTTGAAAAGTAACAGAAATTTCTTCCATGATCATTTTGATTCCACGGTCAACTAGTTTATTGTTGCTTAACTGCATGTCAACCATCTTATTTCCTTTCACGCGACCTAATTTAATCATCAAGGAAGTTGAAATCATGTTGAGAACGAGTTTTTGTGCTGTTCCTGATTTCATTCTGGTACTTCCAGTTACGAATTCGGGTCCAACTTCAGGAGTGATTGGAAATTCAACTTGCTGAGAAAGTGGACTGCCAGGATTACAAGAGATTCCTGCTGTTAGCACACCAATTTTTTTCGCTTCATCAATTGCTCCAAGAACGTATGGAGTAGAACCAGAAGCAGCAATTCCAACTAACGTGTCATTGGCGTTAATTGCATATTCTTGCAAATCTTTCCAGCCTTGTTCGGTGTCATCTTCGGCAAATTCAACAGCTTTTCGGATTGCTTTATCGCCACCGGCAATGATTCCAACTACAATTCCTTGTTCAACGCCAAAAGTTGGGGGACACTCACTTGCATCAACAACGCCTAGTCTACCACTTGTTCCGGCTCCAATGTAAAAAAGTCGTCCACCCGTTTTCATACGCAGATAACAGGCGTCAATAAATACTTGAATTGCAGGGAGTTCTTTTTCGATTGCTAAAGGAACAGTTTTGTCTTCGTTGTTCATGTTACTCAACAAATCAATGGTCGACATCGATTCTAAATTGTTGAAATTGGAAGCAGATTCAGTCGTTTTTTTCATTTTTTTGTCAATTACACCTTTGCACTCTTTTTTTAACCACATAGACATATAGGTCACATAGTTTTTAGAATCAAGAATCTTAGATTTCATCACTCATCACTCATCACTTATCTTTCCTACTTCCTTCTTCCTTCTTCCTTTTACCTTTTTTTATACCAAATAAGCACGAGAATTCTCCCCATCCAAATCCACTTCAACGCGCTCTTTTAATGTTGTGGAAAGACTCAAACCAACAAAATCAGCTTTAATCGGATAACGTCTGTGCGTTCTATCTACCAATGCGACCGTTTTAATTGATTTAGTCGCACGTTCCAAAAATTTCATTAATGCATATTGCATTGTTTTACCAGAATTGAGAACGTCATCCACTAAAATAATGTATGCGTTTTTCAACAGTTTTTCATCGATAGAAAGTGTTATTGGTTCGCTCCAAGGTTCGTCTTTATTCACCGTAATTTCAAAAACATGAATCTCTTGATCAGAATTAGAAGCCATAATTGTTTTCAATTTGTTGGCTAATTTTATTCCGTTTCCACAAATTCCACCAATATAAATAACAGGTTCTTCGAAACAATTCTCTAGAACTTGGTGTCCTAAACGAGTAATTTTTTGTTCAATTTCTTTGTGATTAAGGATGTTGTTCATGTCTGAAAATGTTTAAACAAATATAGTTGTTATTGTATAAATGGAAGAAGGTGAACAAACTTATTTATTGATGATTTTTTAAAGAAATTGTGTCCGTTATTGATTTCGATAACACAATCTGGAATTCCAATATTTTTCGCAAATTGATAGGCTTGTTTTGGACGAATAACTTGATCGTATTCACCCATGATTATCAAAAAAGGAATTTTATTGGTTTTAAGGGCTTTTGAAATAGCCTTATTGTTTGGTAAGAGTAATCTAAATGATCTCCAAGTATAGGATGCCTGAACAATCAATTTTTTGTTGGCAGAAAATTCTTTTACAAAATCACGCACTTTTGGACGCATCAAACGAAGATTGTAAGCTATTTTACTCAAACGAATCAAACGATTTGGATTGCTTTCAAAACTTTTCATAAGTGAACGTGCCCATTTTTGTCGAGACGACCAATTGTAAAAACTGTGATTATCCATGCCGTCAGGCGCAATGAGTGTGAATGAAAGTAGATTTTTCGCAACGAATGGCAGTAAACACAAAGCAAATCTTCCTCCTTGGCTAAATGCAAGTAAATGAAATTTAGTAATGGCTTCTTCTTTTACTATTAATTCAAAAAGTTCAACAAACTCTTCTGTTCTTAATGGATTATTTTCAATTCTACTTTCAGGAAAAACAGAATTTCCATGGTGAAAGAGATGAATTGAAATCACCTTTCGATTACCTGCTTCTAAAAATTCAAAATCATTGGCACTTCTTCCGTGACCATGCATGGATATCACCACTTCTTCACCATCACCAAACACGACATATTCGAGTTGAAGATTGTTGATTGATATGAGATTGGTGCGAGTCATTATTTTGCTGTAAAGTTAGAGTCTTTAATGAAAACCAAGGATTTTGGATCATTTAAAAGTAGATATTAAAATTTTGAAATGATTTTTCAGCCACAGATGCACAGATTATTTTTTGTGGTAATAGTCATTCGTTTTCTTTAATTTAATTATAATTCATACTTTTTATGCGTTCGGCGTTAAACAGCTTTTTATAATACATTTTGTTTGTGAAATTGAATAATCTGTGCATCTGTGGCAATGATTAAGTATTATAACTGTGCAGATTTTCATTTTGCCAAACCAAACTATGAACTTTAATTCCTGAGAAGTTTCTTTTCAAGATTTCTATAAAACCAAATATTTCTCTTTAATAAATCGGAATAGTTATTAACGAATATTGTTAAAAACATCATTGAAACGATTTAAAACCATCCGTACTTTTGATTAAATTTGCTCTCAGTTTATTGTATACGTTAAATTGAATCTCAAAAGAGCATAAAATGCCAAAAAACACCTCCATTAAGTCAGTATTAATCATCGGAAGCGGCCCTATTGTTATCGGTCAAGCATGTGAATTTGATTATGCAGGTTCCCAAGCAGCAAAGTCGTTACGTGAAGAAGGAATTGAAGTAACAATCATTAATTCAAATCCAGCAACCATTATGACGGACACAGTAGTTGCAGATAATATTTATTTGCAACCGCTTGAGCCAGAAAGTATCATTGAAATTTTGAAAAAACACAAGATTGATGCTGTTTTACCTACAATGGGTGGACAAACAGCTTTGAATTTGTGTATTCAATGTGATGAAATGGGGATTTGGGAGGAACATGGCGTTGATATTATTGGTGTTGATATTGCCGCTATTGAAATCACTGAAAATAGAGAAGCAT
>JBILYS010000300.1:0-3202 GCA_044377625.1 Crocinitomicaceae bacterium | reverse complement strand
CACACATTCAAATACGTGTGATCCTTGTGGTACAGATTTATGTAATTGTATCAGTTCTCAAGTAGGAAAAGCAGTGATGAATACATCAAGAACACAAATGAAAATAGGATCTAATTCTTATGCATTAACCATTCAGCAAGAACCAACTGTAAATGCGCTAGGTCAAACAACTATTATTGTTCGTAACCAAACCTATTACAAACAATAAGAAAATCGTGAGCATTAAAAAAGGGGTTTTTAACCCCTTTAATTCTATTTCAAATCAGTTATTCTTTCAAATCATCGCTGAGCACCAATTCACCGAATCGTTCGTAGTTGACGAGCCATGCTGCAGCATTTTTCACATAACGTCCAGTTCCTGCTGTTTCCCAATTGCAATATAGGCGGGTAAATCCACCGTCAAAAATTAATCGTTGTCCTTGGTTTTCATAAATTGCTGTTACAACATTGCCATCTGTGCTGTACACTAGAGGAATAAGCTGTTTGTTTGGGTCTTCAATTTTGGAAATAGTAATTCCTTCATAAACATATTCTAAACCTGTTGTAATTAAATGGTTTTCCTTCATTCCTTGTGAAGTAGAATCAGATTTAAATCCAACATTTTGTCCACCATAGAAAGCACCACTCATTGTAACACCAACTAATTTTTTTCCTAAAAAGTTTGCGTCAGCATTATATGGATCATTGTCTCCCCAAATGTATACGCCTTTTCCACTATAGAAAAATTGCTTGATAATTTCTGCATGTTCATCGTTTAATTGTTGGGTTGAAGAAGAAATAACCCACAATTGACACGCTTTTGAAAGCGCAATTTCTAATTCTTTTGGACTTGGTGCAGCATTGCTGAATCGGTAGATTGAAAATCCTTTTTCTTTTAAAGCCGCTTTTGGCTTTTCGAAATCAAAGTTTTCACCCGTATAAAATTGTAATACTACGATTGTTTGACCTTCAAATGCTCCATCAATTGCTAAATCATATTGATTTCCTGAAGCATTCCCGAAATTGTCTTTCTGTTGAACTGCTCGTTCTTCATATTTAATTTCAGCTAAACCGGTTGCTTCGTTTCTTGATTCTACTGCAACTTTTTCTGTAACAGAACTTTTTGCCGCACATGCATTGTACTGCGCAGAAGTGATTTGTGCTAAACACAAAATACTAATAAAGGATAAAATTAAAGTTTTCATAAGTTGTTATTTTTAAGTTTCGGAGGGCAGTACATACTTCCTAAAATAAAGTTCATTCGTGAAAATTTAATACGCAGAACTGAACCAAGAACTTATCTTTGCATTATGAAACCTGATTTACACCTTCTCGAAACAGAAATTTCTTTCAAAACTTCTCGCAGTGGAGGAGCTGGTGGACAAAATGTAAACAAGGTATCGACCAAAGTAGAATTGGATTTTAATATTGCCGAATCGAAAATTTTAACTGAAGAACAAAAGGAGTTTTTAAGTGAAAAGTTAGCTTTAAAATTAACGAATGATGGGATTCTTCAAATCATTTCGCAATCGGAAAGAAGCCAATTAGGGAACAAAAAAATTGTCATTGAAAAATTCCATGAACTTATTAATGAGTGTTATATCATTCGGAAGAAAAGGAAAGCGACAAAAGTTCCAAATGCTGTTAAGAAAAAGAGATTACTCAATAAAAAGTTTAAATCTGACCTTAAGAAATTGAGGAGAAAAGATTTTTGAAAACTAGAACCTTTTATTAATTTTCACTTTAGTGCATTTGCCTTTCAGATTTTAAAATTTTTTAGCCACAGATTCACAGATTAAGTTTTTATCAAAATCAACTTGTTGACGAAATTGTATAATCTGTGCATCTGTGGCAATGAATAAGCAATATACTTTGAGGATTTTTAGTCCAAGAGGG
This sequence comes from Crocinitomicaceae bacterium, assembly GCA_044377625.1. Classification (GTDB taxonomy): domain Bacteria; phylum Bacteroidota; class Bacteroidia; order Flavobacteriales_D; family Crocinitomicaceae; genus M0103. The sequence continues at coordinate 1,327 of JBILYS010000300.1, read as the reverse complement.
ATTATGTAAAACCCAAATTTTATTGCTGTTTTACATCTTAAATGTCAACCTCACCAAGAAATTTCTTCCCGCTTGAGGATAATAGTAATTCTCTGTTATTCTTTTTCCTCCAGCGACATATCCAAAAGTATATCCATTGTTTTCATAAAGTGCATTGAACAGATTATTGCACAAAACACCGATTTGAACTTCTTTGAATCCCCATGTTTTTATGGTATAATTTAAAGTAAGATTGGAAGTGAAATAGGCATCTAATTTGCGCGCTTCATTGGATGTGTTATCCAAATATTGCTTGCCAACATATTTTGAAAGCAAATTGATTTCTAGATTTTTAATAGGTTCATAATTGATCCCAAAACTTGAAATGACCGAAGGCGAAAATGCTATGTCTGTATTGGAATGTGCAATTACATCTTGAATCATGTTTCCATTGACATCGTAATTATCATAATTGTCAACGTATTCATTGAATTGCTTGATTTTATTAGCACTTAATGTAATATTTCCTGTAACACTTACATTTTTGAAAAGCATATACCCCGCTTCAAATTCAACCCCCATTCTATAACTTTCTGCCACATTTGTGCGGTTATATGCACCCACATCGTTGATTTCTCCGGTAAGAATTAATTGATTTATATAGTTCATCAGGTAATAATTGGCATTCACGAAGAATTTACGCGAATGAAAACGATAACCAATTTCTGTATTTTGCAGTTGTTCCGATTTTGGTCGACTCATTGCGCTACTTTGAATAAAATCAGCTCTTACAGGCTCCCGATTTGCCACACTAAATGAAGCATAAACATTGTTTTTTTCGTTGAAATCATACATTAAACCAGCTTTTGGATTGAAAAACGTAAATTGCAATGACTCTTGAATTGGAATTAAATTACTAAATGATTCTTCCACTCCAGTATATGAATAATTCAGGTGACGCACTTGCAAATCAGCAAAAAGGTTCATTTTTTTGAGTTGATAATTCGCTTTTACATAACCACTCGCTTCGATTTTAACAGCATTATTATAATAATAACGTTGACCAATTTCACTTTGAGAAGCATTTCTTGCCCAAATAATTTCACCAAAATGTGCGCCGTCATAATGATTGACTCCACCACCAATAATTAGCTTGAAGTTTTTCAAATTGTTGTAATTCATAGAAAATACACTTCCATAAAAATTGTTGTCCAACCACCTACGACGGATTAAATCTGTTGTTGTGATCGTATCTCCACCAGTGAAAAGTGTATCTAATCCATAAGTAGAAAAATCTTGAGCTCGTTTATATTGCTCATAATAACCTCGACCTCGTGTGTAATGTCCT
>JBILYS010000299.1:0-3204 GCA_044377625.1 Crocinitomicaceae bacterium | reverse complement strand
AAACAGCGTCCAAATAATCAAATTCTTCCAGTTTTTTATTACCATTATACGATTGACAGATTTTAGACAGATTTGTTGAACGATCCAAAATAAACGTATTCTTCATTTTCAACGGTTCGAAAACCAACGTTTGCATCGCTCGAGGAAAAGATTGATCGGTAACTTGTTCGATAATCAACGCCAACAGCGCATAATTGGTATTGCTATATGCAAATTTTGTGTCGGGCGGAAAATTCAATGGGAACTTATACTTTTTCAACAATTTCAGTATATTTCTATTATACAATGTTTTACCTAAATGCCATGTATTAAACGTAAAATATCCGTAATATGGAATACCACTGCGGTGATTCAATAACATTCGAACAGTAATTCCTTTATACGGCAAATCTGGTAAATACCAACGAACATCTGAATCGAGGAAAATTTGTTTTTTACTGACCAATCTCAAAATAGCCAAAGCAGTTGCAACCTTGCTTACGGAAGCCACATGCATAGGCGTATTCAAGGTCATTTTTTTCTTTTCCCGGATATTCGAATACCCTTTAGAACGAATAAAAAGTACTTTCCCATTTTTGGCTACCAGAAATTGACCGTTGAACGTTTGAGGGTCGAGAACTTCTTTATAAAAAGTAAGAACTTGCTTTTGTTTTGATTTAAGTTCTTCTTTATTTGGAGCTGGGAAATCAGGCAAATAGGAGATTGCTTCTTTTTGCTGTAAGCGTTTTAATTCAGCCTTTTTTCTTGCTTGAGAAGTCGTGCAAGAAGCTACATAAAGCAGCAAAATAAGTAAGAAGTATCGCAAATAGTTGTTTTTCATTTTCCGTGACAAAGATAGTAAGATCAATTAATTGAAATTGATTGTAACACCTTTTTAAAGATAAATTTCTAAAAAGGGATTGTGACTTATGTTCATAGAATTATTGAACCACTAAAAGAATTTTCCATCAACATAATACCATTTTTCACCTTCCAAAACAAAAGTGGATTTTTCATGATGTGTTTCAATTGAATTGTTTTCACCTTCAAATTTGGCAATAAATTCTACAGTTGATGGTGTTGCTTCAACAATTTCTAATCCAACCCATTTTGTGGATTTTGACCAATTTTCAATGTCTATGCGCTTATGATTCTGTCGTGTTGAGGAATGAGTCGTTGCTATCAAATAATCAATCTGTCCAACAACATATGCCGAATAACGCGAACGCATTAAATCTTCAGCTGTTTTCGCATTGTTCTTTCCATCGATAAGTAATTCACAACAAGCAGCATAGTCATTAAGACTTCCACAAGGACAAAGATTGATTGGTGTCATATTACAAGCACACTTATTTATGCGGGAAGATCAATTTGAAAGACACGCCATTATTTACCTCAAAAGTATATTTCCCTTCAATTTGATCAACCAATGATTGAATCAAACTCATTCCTATTCCGGTATTCTCATTTAAATTTTCTAGCGTTGTGCCCATTCCATTATCCTTCATCACTAATTCAATTAAACCGTCTTTCTTGGTAAGCGTGATTGAAATATTTGGTTCTTCAATTTCATGAAAAGCATGTTTGATAGAATTTGTTATTAATTCATTTAATATTAATCCAATAGGAATTGCAATTGACACATCAAGTCGCACGGAATCAATCATTGTTTCATACATAATGTTCTCTTTTAAATCAAGAGAGTTTCTAATTTCAACAACTAAATCAGCGATAAAATTTCCTAATTCAATGGATGTTTTATTTTTATTTTGATACATTTTTTGGTGTACCAATGCCATAGACATGATTCGATCATGAACATCTTGTATAGCATTTTTAGTTTCTGAATTACCTGTTGCATTCTTTTGCATGTTCAACAAGCTTATTATTATTGCAAGGTTGTTTTTAACACGGTGATTCACTTCTGCCAGAAGGACCGTTTGTTCTTCAACCGAATCCTGCATTCTTTTATATTGCTGACGATAGGTAGTTACAATAACAAATGAATAAACCAGAGAACAAACTAATAAAATGTAAAAACTCATTTTACGTTGTTCGTCTGCAACAACTGATGTATCAATAAAACCATCAAACCAATGAAATTTAAAGCTTATTAAAACAAATAGGATGCAAAATATTGTAAAGTATAAACTCGTGTTAAAATAGATTTTGGCCTTTTCTCTTCTGTATAATAACGAGAGTCCCATGATATTTAATATGAATAATATGTGCGTGTCCGATGCTTCTCCAGTTCTAAGGGAATAAAAAAGAAGTAACAGTGAGCTCGACAGAAACAAAACTGTAATTGCAACTAACACCTTTCTTTTAAAATTCAAGTAAATACCCAACGTGAATAATGGCAAAGAAAACAATGTTAACAAACTTGAAAAATTGTGTTGGACAAAAAAACTATATATAGTAGCCAAAACTATACATATTATCGTATTTGCTGCTAACAGGTTGATCGTTCTAACCATTTTTACTTCTGATACATCCTGATCAGGATAAACACCAATATTGTAAAATGATTTTAACAAGTTCATTCTATTTTAATTTTTTTTGTAAATGTATTTGAATTATTTCAAAATGAACAATTCTTTAATTTTTAATCCCTTTTTTAATGCATCCTTAAATTCTAATTACCTTCATCAAAAAATTAGAATATGAAACTTTTAGCCCTACTTTTTAGTGTCACTTTGAGCACGTGTTTTTCTCAAGACACCATCACTTCAATTGCCTTTGGTTCGTGCGCTCATCAAGATAAACCAACACCAATTCTAAATTTAATTCCAACGCATCATCCAGACTTATTTATTTTTTTAGGTGACAACATATACGCCGATACAAAGAACATGGGCTTGATGAAAAAAAAATATAAGAAGCTAGGCAAGAAACCAGAATACAAGAAATTAAAAGAAAGTACTCCAATTCTTGCAACTTGGGATGACCATGATTATGGAATGAACGATGTAGGTAGACATTATGAAAAGAAAGAACAATCAAAGAAAATTTTCCTGAAGTTTTTCAATGAACCAACGAATTCTGAACGCAGAAAACACGAAGGAATATACACTTCTTATATGTACCACGTTGATGGGAAAATACTTCAAATCATACTTTTAGACAACAGAACATTTCGAGATGATTTATTACCGTACGATGGTTCTTTAAAATCTGATACGCTTTACAAATATGAATTAGATTATTCGCCAATTCAAACACCCG
>JBILYS010000041.1:0-9115 GCA_044377625.1 Crocinitomicaceae bacterium | reverse complement strand
ATTATCAAAATTGTATTGCGCCAGTAATCACTGTTACTAATCCTGTAACCAATGGAACGACTGTTCTGAATGAAAATTTCAACTATTCAGCAACAATACTAAATTCGAATAATGGTCAAGGGATAACATTAACATTGAATAATGCTCCGATTACGAATTTTAGTTTCAACAATGCAACAGGTGTTATACAAAGTGCTGTGGTATTAACGCAAGGCTTGAATACATTTGTAGTTACTTCTGTTAACAACTGTGGAACTGACGTTGAGACAAGCACAATAATTTATCAAAAATGCATTGCTCCAATGATTACAGTAGTTGCTCCAACATCAAATGGAACAACAGTCACATCGGCTAGTTTTAGTTTGAATGCTACCATTGTTAATTCAAACAACGGACAAGGAATTACCTTGAAACAAAACAATGTGAATGTTACAAACTTTAGTTTCAACAATGCGACTAGCGCTTTCCAAAGCACACTAACATTAGTTCCTGGCTTAAATACATTTGTTTTAACATCATTAAATTCATGTGGAACAGATACTGAAACGATAACGGTTAATTATCAAAATTGCATTGAGCCAGTGATTAATGTGATTGCTCCAATATCAAATGGAACAACAGTCACATCGGCTAGTTTTAGTTTGAATGCTACCATTGTTAATTCAAACAACGGACAAGGAATCACTTTAACACGAAATAGTGTCCCGGTAACAAACTTCACTTTTAATAATGGAAATGGATCCTTCCAAAGTACAGTTACTTTGGTTCCTGGTTTAAATACATTTGTACTCACAATCATAAATTCATGTGGAACAGATACTGAGACAATCACCATTAATTATGATAATTGTGTTCCTCCAGTAATTACAATTACTAATCCAACAGCAAATGGAACAACGGTTACATCTTCCGTTCTAAATTTGGGAGCGTTAATTCAAAACGCTAACAATGGTCAAGGAACGACACTTAATATAAATGGAAGAACGATCTCTAATTTCACTTTTTTAAGTGCAACAGGTGTTTTTCAAAGTACTTTAAATTTGACTCCAGGATTAAACACAATTGTTTTGACTTCGGTGAATGGATGTGGAACAGACACTGAGACAATCACCATTAATTATGATAATTGTGTCCCTCCAATAATTACAATTACTAATCCAATAGCAAATGGCACGACAACAACGAATGCATCATTTGGATTTAGCGCAACTGTGCAAAATGTAGTTTTAGTCTCTGGTTTGACGTTAACGTTAAATGGCGTTCCTGTTGAAAAAACAAATTTTAACAGTGGGACTGGAGTTTTATTAGGTTATGCAACATTGAGTCCAGGGATAAACACGTTTATATTGACTGCAACAAATGCTTGCGGGACAGTAACTCAAACGATAACGGTCAACTATGATGATTGTATTCCACCAACAATTTCAATAACTAATCCAGCTGTAAATGGAACTACTGTTTCTACTCCGACGTTTGGTTTTAGTGCATTAATTCAACATACTAATAATGGACAAGGAATGACTTTAACGCAAAATAATACGGCCATAACCGGGTTTGATTTTAATAATAACCTCTCAACATTACAAGCTGTAACAACGTTGATTCCAGGTTTGAATACGTTTGTTATAAGTGCAACTAATTCTTGTGGGAATGATTCAAAAACAGTTACTGTTTTCTATGTGGAGCCAGTTGTTGAGGATCAAATCATCAGTATTTGTCACCATCCTCCAGGAAATCCAGAAAACACAGAGAATCTTCAGATTCCATTATCTGCATGGCCGGCACATCAAGCACACGGAGACAATTTAGGTGCTTGTCCTGAAAATGAAGAAAATGATGATGATAATGATTCAGGAAGCGGGGAAGAAGGAGAAAACAATACTGAAGGTACAGGATTGACAAATGAAATTGGCAATAGTCAAAAAATTACAATTTGTCATCATCCTCCAGGAAATCCAGAAAACACGCAAACACTTGAGATTCCATTGTCAGCATGGCCAGCACATCAAGCACATGGAGATGCTTTAGGAGCTTGCCCAGCACAAAACAACAATGATGGTGGATCAAATGAATCAGAAGGCGGAGGAAACGGAAACGCTGGAGAAGAGGGCAATAAAACACCCCAAAACGGCGGTAAAGAAAATCCGAAAGGAGGCATTGACAAAACGATCAAACCAGGAGAAGTAAAACCTATCGATGAAAAAATTAAACCTGAAGTAATTCCACCTACTCCTCCAAAAATAGAGGAAGGAAAAGGCGGATAATGACAAAATTTATACTAGAGAAAAAGCCAACTGTTCATCGACGGTTGGCTTTTTAAATTAATATTCACAGCATTAATTACTATTTAATTTTTAAAAATCAATTCATCTAATTATATTCGCAGCTTATAAAGAATATAGGAAATGGCATTAATTGGAAAAATTAGAGAAAAATCAACGTTACTCGTTATAATTATTGGTATTGCATTGTTTGCATTCATCATGGGAGATTGGGAAAAAATCACAGGTGGAAGCAAAGATGAAACTGGATATGGTACAGTTTATGGTGAAATGTTAGACTATAAAGAATACGATGAAGCAAGTCTTAAATTTCAAGAACAAGACAAAACTCAATTTGCTCAGCAACAAAGAGAATACACGCAAAAAGATCAAGATGCATCAGCAGATAAAGCATGGAATTATGTAGTTGAGACTACAATTTTCGAAAAAGAATATGAAGCACTTGGAATTGAAGTAAGTGATGGTGAATTTGATTCGTATTTATATGGACGAGATGGATTTACTGTTATGCCAGAATTACAACAAGGTTTTACTGATTCTATAACTGGTTTGTTTAATGCAAAGTTGTTAGAAAAAAGAATTGGCGAAATGGAATCTTCCGATGATGTTAAAGTTCAAAAACAATGGGAAGACAGCAAGAAATATTATACTGATAAAAGAAAACAAGAAAAGTATTTTGCATTATTAGGTCAAGGAATTTATGTGACTAAATTGGAAGCCGAAGAAGAATATTTAGCTCAAAAAGAGATTAAAAGTATTTCTTATGTGGTTAGAAGATACAGCGAAATCAGCGATGATGACATTAAAATTTCTGATTCTGATTTGAAAAAATATTATGAAGAGCATAAAAATGACAAGAAATACGAAAACAAAACCGCTAGTAGAGAGGTTCGTTATTTCGATGTTGTAATCAATCCTTCAAGACAAGATTCAATGAAGTTTGGTAAAGTAATGAATGAATTGAAAAAAGGATTTATGTCATCTACAAACGACTCTTTGTATGTTTTGAAAAATAGTGACATGAAATTCTACTCTTCATCAAAAATTGCAACAGCAGTTCCTGAAGATAATGAGAAAGCACAAAAACTTCAATCTTACCCAAAATATTTAGATACAGTTTTCAAAACTGCTACTGTTGGTCAAATTGTTGGACCTTACGAAAGTAAAGGAGGCGTTGTAATTTCTAAAGTTATTGGCTTTACACCAACGAGATTGAAATCAAGACATATTTTGTTGGCAACAAATCAATCAAAGGATAAAAAACTGATTGACCAAAAACAGAAAATGGCTGATAGTTTGGTTAAACTTATCACAAAAGACAATTTTGCTGAATTCGTTACTAAATTCAGTGAGGATAAAGGTTCTGTTCCAACAGGTGGATTAATTGATAATTTTATAGAAGCAGACATGGTTCCAGAATTTGCAACGTTCTGTGCTACTAAACCAATTGGTTATATTGGAACTGTAAAATCTGATTTCGGAATTCATATTATTGAAGTTTTAGAAAGAGATGCTACAACATTCCCTTTATTAGCTTCAGTTCAAAAAACATTCAAAGCAAGTCAAGAAACAATAGACAGAAAAGACAGTGAGGTTTATAGTTTATTGTATGAGTTAGAATCAAAAATGTCTAAGAAAACGGAAGTGAAAGCGAAAGTAGAGTTGTTTGATACAATTGCTATAAAGGCTGGATACATGGTTCGACCATTAAGTATTTTAGATGATAGTCCTAAATTATATGGTTTTACTACACCATTGGCTGAGGATAAAATTTTGAAATTGGCATTCTCTGACGAATCATTAGCAGGTGATTTATCATCAGCTCCAATTAAAGATAAGGACCGTTACATAATTGCGATGGTCTCTTCTATTCGCGAAAAAGGAGTTCCAACTTTTGAAGATGCAGAAGTGTTGATGAAACGTGACATGATTGAAGATCGAAAAGCTCAACGTTTTACAAATCAATTATTGAAAGATAAAAGCTTACAAGGGATGGCAAAACGTGCCAATACTCAAGTAATGAAAGGAGAAGTAACATTTGCTAATCCTCAAATTACAGGAGCAGGATACGAAGCTGAAGTTATTGGAGCTTTATTTTCAGGATTAAAAGATGGTCAAAAAACACTTCCTTTAAAAGGTAAAATTGGAGTTTATGTAGTTCGAATCGACAAAACTACAAAAGCTCCAACAGCAGCAAATTATAATGCTGAACGCGATCAACTTTTAGGAGCAATTCAAGGTAATTTACAAGGTCAAATTCTTACTGCTTTAAAGAAGAAAGCAGAAGTAATGGATAACCGTAGATTCCTAAAAGCGGGAATTAGAAGATAATATAACACGAATTTTTTTCTAAGGGCTATTCGTTTGAATAGCCCTTTTTTTGTGTTTATATCAAGCAATATTTTTTACCAGGCAATGCTTTAATTACCCCTTTCATTTCTAGGTGAAAAAGCTCAACATTTATTATTGAAACTGGTTTTTTTGTGCGAAGAGATATCACATCAATATGTTCACCGTTTGTTTGATCTAATAACGCACAGATTTCTTTTTCTTGATCCGATAACTCAATAAAACAAACTCGTTGTGCACCCGTCTTATTTTCTTTTAAACTGTCCCAATTCATTTGTTTAAGAAAATCCTTGCCATTTAACAACAGATGCGCTTGTTGTTTTTGTATCAAAAGATTACAACCAGCAGAATGTATTTGGCCAACATTTCCTGGAAAAGCAAATACATCTCTGTTGTAATCGTTTGCCAAATCAGCAGTAATTAAAGAGCCCCCATTCTTTTTACTTTCAATTACAATGGTAGCATCTGCCATTCCAGCAACAATTCTATTTCTCATTGGGAAATTTTCTCGATCTGGATTTGTCCCGGGAATAAATTCCGTCATTAAACCACCATTTAAAAACATCTGTTCCGCTGTAAATTGATGCACACTAGGATAGATGCGGTCCAAACCATGGCCAAGAACACCAATCGTTTGAACATTGTGTTTAACACATAACTGATGCGCGCAAATATCAATTCCATAAGCCATCCCACTGATTACTTGAATATCTGAACGTGCAATTGATGAAATTAATTCTTCACAAAGACCTTTTCCATAATCTGTAGCGGATCGCGTTCCAACAACAGAGATAACGCGAGATGGGTTAGGTTCAAAATTACCTTTACTATACAATAAGATTGGAGCATCATCGCATTGCTTCAACCTCCTTGGATAATTATTGTCCAAATAAAAATGAGTGTTGATGTTGTTTCTTTCAATGAAATTAAGTTGTTCGTCAGCTTTCTTTAGCGCAGCTTCTCGTTTAATTTTTTTGAGAACAGTTTCTCCTATTCCTGTAATTTCTTGAATGTCTATGTATTTACTTTCAAAAACAGCCTCTAAACTTCCTAATTTGGAAAGCAGTAAACTGGTCTTTTTTGGCCCAATTCCATATAGAAACGTTAACGCTATTTGAAGATGAATTTGTGATTTTTGCACTATAAAAAAGTTATATTTCTATTGAATTTACGAAAAACTTTATGATTAAAGAAATGAAATATGTGTTGAAATTGTCTTTTTTTCGCGTTTTTTCGCGTTTTTTCAAATAATTCTTGAAATTTTCTGCTTTTCTTATAAAGAAGTTTGAATGTTAAAGTTATTTTTGGAAATAGCTTATCTAAGATAAAAGCCGAGAATGAGATTTTTTTTATTACTACTATTTTTCTCTCCTTTAATGACGTTTGCCCAAATAGAGGGAAAAGTTATCAGTAAAGAAACGAATGAACCCTTAATTGGCGCAAAAATAATTGTTTCAAGTGGAGAAAAAACTGTTACAGATACTGAAGGAAACTTCCTTTTGTTAACAGACAAGTTTCCCTTCCAACTTATTGTTAGCATGTCCAATTATATAACAGACACTGTGGTTATTAATAAATTGGAGGATGTTATTATTCGCTTGTTTATAGACGCAAAAGTGATTTCAACCATTGTTGTATCTGCAGGTCGCCGAAATCAGAAAATAGAAGATGTTTCGGTTTCAATGGAGATTTTGAAACCAGCCTTAACAAACAACAAAGGAATTACAGACCTCGAGCAAGCTGTTAATCAAAGCCCTGGAGTTTATGCTATGGACGGTCAAGTTAGCATTAGAGGCGGCGGCGGGTATTCTTATGGTGCAGGAAGCAGGGTGTTGTTACTTTGGAATGGAATACCGATGGTTTCACCTGATTTGGGAGATGCTAAATGGAATGCCGTTCCAATGGAAAATGCTTCTCAAATTGAAATTATGAAAGGTGCTTCATCAGTTTTATATGGCAGTGGGGCATTAAATGGCGTTATTGCAATGAATGAAAAGGAACCAACTGAAAAAAGAGAATTTCGTGCAAAAATTCAAAGTGGTGTTTATGGAAATCCAAAAAGAGAAAGCTTGAAATGGTGGTCAGCTAATCCAACGTTCCATAACATGGACTTATTTACTTCGAAAATGCACAAAAAGATTGGTTATAGTATAGCTCTTAATGGATTTACAAACGATGGGTACAGAAAAGGGGAGGTTGAAGATAGAGCTAGAATCAATGGTACTTTCATTTATAAATCAAATGCTGCAAATCGGCTAAAAGCTGGTCTTACGTATAATTTTCAATATCAATATATTGGGGCATTTATTTTGTGGAAAAGTGATTCATTAGGATATATTGCTCTTGGTGGAGATGACCCAAAGGCATCAGGTTCATCAGTATCTTATCAACGTTCTATACGGCTAAATATAGATCCTTATTTAAAATTCTATGATAAAAAGAATAACAAGCATGAATTGAAAACAAGGTACTATCTTGTGACAACAGGAGATCTGACAAAGATATACGCTTCTTCAAAGGCTGAAATGTATTATGGAGATTATCTCTTTCAACATTTCACAAAGAAGAACTCAACTTTATCTGTAGGCTTGACAGGAACATTAAATCATATAATAAGTCCGGTTTTTAAAAATCACCAATCTGTAAATATTGCAAGTTATGTGCAGTATGAATTGAAACTTAAAAAATTCGATTTTACTGCTGGTGCGCGGCTTGAATACTTTAAACAGGACAATCGAACTCCCGATTCACGAATAGCAATTCACAATGCTGTTATTCCAATTACACCAATAATTAGAGCCGGAGCGCATTATAAGCTGGCTAAATTTACGCACATTAGAGCTTCTTTTGGACAAGGAGTTCGTTTTCCGTCTGTTGCAGAGAGGTTTGCCGCGACGTCTGTTGGTGGAGTAGTAATTTTTCCAAATCCGGAAGTGCAACCTGAAAAAGGGTGGGCTGCAGAAATAGGATTTAAGCAAATTGTGAAAATTGGCAATTGGAAAGGGTATGTCGATATTGCAGGGTTTGTAAATCAATACAACAATATGATGGAATTTACTTTTGGCCTTTATCCGCCAGATACAATTGCGCTAAACTTTGTTCCTGGAACGATTGGATATATAAAAAATTGGGTTGGTTTTCAATCCAAAAATGCAGAAAAAGCCCGAATATCAGGTGTAGAATTCTCTTTCAACAGCGAGGGGAAAATAGGAAAAGTTGAATTACTATCATTAATTGGGTACACATATATGAATCCTATAAGCTTGAATGCTGACCCAAAATATACGGCTACTTTTTCTGATTCTGGAACGAATATGCTGAAGTATAGATTTAAACATTTAGCTAAAATTGATATAGAAGCGATCTATAAAAAATTCAGTATTGGTGCATCAATGCGCTATAATAGCTTTATGTCAAATATTGATGCGACATTCGAGGATGGATTTTTAGGGCAAGATTTTCTTGTTGGATTAAAGGAGTATAGGCAAAAAAATAATAAAGGTAGTTTGGTCTTTGATTTAAGATTGGCCTATAAATTCAATGATAAGCTGAGGGTAGGGTTTATTGTTAACAACTTCTTAAATGCAGAATATGTAAGTAGACCTGCTGATATTCAAGCTCCACGAAATTTCATTATTCAAGTTCAATTAGCATTATAATAAATTTTATAGAAGGATATTTAATGAAATTGGTATTTTAGCATTTCATCTTATTTGCAAAGACAATAAAACCTGCTTATGAAATATATATTACTACTTCTAATTTTAATTCCTTTTGTGTCGTTTTCTCAGGTCAATGGGAAAGTGCAAAACATCGAATCTAAGGAACCAATTATTGGAGCCAAAATAGTTGCATCCAACGGTGAAAAGGTTCTTTCAGATAGTGATGGAAAATTTATTTTGTTAGCAACAGAATTTCCAATTACACTTATCACGTCGATGATATCATTTGAAAATGATACAACGCTTATTGAATTTCCAGGGGACATTATTATTTCTTTAGGTAATCCAATCACCAATATTGGAACAGTGGTTGTTTCCGCAGGGAGAAGGTCTCAAAAAATAGAAGAAGTTCCAATATCCATGGAGATTATAAAAACCACTATGATTGATAACAAAGGAATAACTGACCTTGAGCAAGCGGTTGATCAAAGTCCTGGAGTTTATGCAATGGATGGTCAAGTCAGTATTAGAGGGGGAAGTGGATTTTCTTATGGTGCAGGAAGCAGAGTCTTATTGCTTTGGAATGGCGTTCCGATGCTTTCTGGAGATGCTGGAGACACAAAATGGAATTCAATTCCGATGGAACAAACTTCACAAATTGAAATCATGAAAGGAGCTTCGTCTGTATTATATGGCAGTGGCGCATTGAATGGAATAATTTCCTTAACGGAAAGAGAACCTGGCCCAAAAGCTGATACAAGAATAAAACTGATGTCAGGAGTATATGGAAATCCGCAGCGTGAAACATTAAAATGGTGGTCA
>JBILYS010000298.1:0-3223 GCA_044377625.1 Crocinitomicaceae bacterium | reverse complement strand
TAAGGCACCTAAATCTTTTAGTTTAATTAAAGAACATGATTTCTCGAACACCGACGATGATGATTCAGATATGATAGATGGTGGAAAAGGTGGCGCATTTGATGAAGTCTTATATGATATGCTTCTTGATTTGCGAAAGTCAATTTCAAAACAAAAGAATATTCCTCCATTTGTAATTTTTCAAGAAGCTTCTTTGAAAGATATGAGTTTCCAATACCCGATTACAATTGATGAACTTACCAATATTCAAGGAGTAGGAAATGGAAAAGCGGCACGTTATGGCGAACCATTTACGGCATTGATTCAACAATATGTTGAGGACAATGAAATTGAAAGACCGCAGGACATGGTGGTAAAATCTTTAATCAATAAATCCGGATTAAAAGTGCAATTAATCCATAATATTGACCGAAAATTGCCTTTAGAAGATATCGGAAGAGCGCAAGGAAAATCAATTGATGAGGTAATTGATGAAATTGAAGCAATCGTTTCTTCTGGAACGCGCGTTAATATCAATTACTACATTGACGATATTTTAGATGCTGATAATCAAGATGAGATTTATGAGTATTTCACGGAAGCAGAAACGGATGATTTAGATCAAGCAGTTGCTGATTTTGATGGTGATTATACAGAAGAAGAATTACGATTAATGCGAATTAAATTCATGAGTGAAATGGCCAATTGACGATTTCTACTTTTTCTTTTTGAAAATAAGCAAATGGAGTTTAGAATTCAAATCTCTGTATTCCAATTGCAAATCAGTTTTTGTTAAAGTCAAAATTCGATAGTTATAAATTGAGATTATTTCATTTAAAGAACTTAAACAAGTAACATCCATAAATTCGCCATCTGGTAAAATCTCAAAAGTCCCAGTTTCAATTGATGCCCCAGAATTGCTAGGGAAATCAAAAGTTAGATTACACGTATAATCACATGTGGGGCTTTTATTATTACATGAATTAAAAACATAAGAACCTGAGCAAACTGCATATTCCGCTAATCCTTCATTATCGGTAATTTTATAAACGCTTATTTCCCATTCCCCATAAATTTTTTTGGTGGTTCTTTTTTGTTTGTCACAAGAGATTAAAGACAATAAAAAAACCGAAAGAAATAGAATGCGTTTAACCATAATTGAATTTTTTAAAATGCTGCTAATGCCATCATTTCAACACCAATTTTCAACGCGTTATCATCAATGTTGAATTTCGGGTGATGTACGCCGTAAATTATTCCTTTATCTTCATTTCGAACTCCTAAACGGAAAAAACAAACTGGAATTTCTTGAGAATAAAAAGCAAAATCTTCAGATGTCAAACGAATTGGCATGTCTTCAACTTTATCGATTCCTAAATATTCTTGCGCCTTCATTTTTAAACGTGAAGTCACTTCTGGATCGTTTTCAAGATAAGGATACCCTTTGCTGATTTCAATATCAACTGTTCCTCCTTGGCTTTCAACAATATGTTTTATTTGAAACTCGATAAGCTTTAAAGCTTCAGCTCTCCATTCCTCATTCATTGTTCTGAATGTTCCCTTTAAAATGGCTTTTGAAGGAATAATATTTGTCGCTCCAATTGCTTCAAAATGTCCAAAAGATAAGACACATGGTGTTTTTGGATCACATTTTCTGCTTACAATTTGTTGTAATTGTGTGACAATATTTGCTCCAATAATTATTGGGTCTATGCATTGATTTGGTGTCGCTCCATGTCCTCCTTTCCCATTTATTGTAACATATATTTCATCACATGATGCCATGTAAAGTCCTTCTTTGAAACCAACTTTTCCAACTGGCATATCCGGAAAAACATGCAAGGCATACATCTCTTTGACTTCTGGATTGCGCAAAACACCATCCGCGATCATTAATGTTGCACCACCTGGATTTTTCTCTTCTCCAGGTTGAAATATAAGTTTAACAGGAAGAGGCAGTAAATCCTTCATCTCATTCAAAACTTCAGCAACTCCTAGTAAAATAGCTGTATGAACATCATGACCGCACGCATGCATAACACCGTCAATACTCGATTTAAACGGAATTTCATTTTCTTCTTGAATTGGTAAAGCATCCAAATCAGATCTCAATCCAATGCATGGCGCGTCAAGTGAATGTTTATCATTTCGAATGATTGCCACAACACCTGTTTTACCAACTTCAGCTTGATGAGATATAGCTAGTCCCGTTAAGACTTTTGAAACATATTTCATGGTCTCAACTTCTTGATACGAAAGTTCTGGAAATTGATGGATATATTCTCTATACCCTTTTACCTTGGCGTAAATATGAGCAGATTTTTCTCGAATAAGATCAGTAATTTCTGACATGGATTTGAAGAATTTAGAATAAAAGTAAGGAATTATTCATGATTACTCGACCATTAAATTGCAACCACGGATGTCAGAATTATCAAAACGGCCCATAATCCGAAAGGAATCGTGTTCTATTTTTCCCAAATCTTGTGATGAGATGAAGCTGCAACTATATAAATTTGCCAAATCAATAATGTTGATTCCACCGGTTTTACCCTTTTCCAAATAGCTAAAGGGGTCGTTTAAATCTCGAATTAAAATTTTCATCCAAGCTGGAGTTTTAAAAAGCCCGTCATTATTGCTATATGCTTGAGATAACAATTCTGTCATGCCATATTCTGAACTAATGTATGGAACGTTTAAACCATCGATTAAAAGTGAATGGAGTTCTTCCTTAGATAATTCTTTACGGCGACCTTTCATTCCGCCCGTCTCAATAATGAATGCTTCTGAAAGATTCATGTTTTTTTCTGCAAGATCGAGTAATGCGTAGGAAACACCAAATATCACAACTTTTTTCCCTGATGAAATAGCTTTTTTATATTTTTCTTCGATAACATCTAAATTATTCAACAGAAATCCTGAAAGTTCAGATTGAGTATGTTTGATCAAAGAATCCACCATATAAACTAAACTTGAATTCCCTTGTTCTAGATAATTTGGTAATAAAGCAAGTATTACTTGTTCTTCTGGATTCCCAATATATTTTCGATACGTATTTAGGAAGGATTCTTCATAAATATGTGTGTTCAAGACTAAATGTTTACTCCGATTTTCTCCTGTCGTGCCGCTGCTGTAAAATATGTGTTCTACTTCTTTATTGGAATTAGTTCTAATTTCATGTGTTTTGAAAAACGAGATGGGAAGAAAAGGAATTTCTTCAATTTTAATGGGAGTTTTTTTTAAA
>JBILYS010000296.1:0-3227 GCA_044377625.1 Crocinitomicaceae bacterium | reverse complement strand
TCATATGTTCTTGCGACCATACATGATTGCAGCAACTATTTTAATGCTGATTTCTTTGGTGATGAATCATTTTGTATTACCTAAGTCAAATCAAACGCGACTAGATTTTGAAGAAAGATATTATAGAGAGTCTATGTCAGTAAATGATTATCATGCTGAATATCCAGGCAATCAGGTCGTTTACTTTTCTTCTTTTACAACAGAAGAAAAAATTGTTAATGATTTCGTTTTAGAACAATGGGACGATGATAATAAGATTGTCTATTTCATTAAAGCCCGCACTGCAAAAAATATTGAAGGAACAAATAAATGGGTCTTAAATGATTATTTTGAAAGATACATTGGGTATCCAAATGATAGAATTTTTGAGGGACATAAAAAAGACACAGTATTTAAGTTCAAAATTGATGAAATGGCTCAAAGAGATAATGTTGCGGAGGCAATGACATATTCTCAATTGAAATCATTTATCAAAAGAGAAAAAGAAAAAGGATCCGCGAATGTTCCGATGTACGAGATTGAATTATTCCAACGAACTTCATATCCTTTTGCAACTTATGTACTAACGATTATTGGTGTATCTGTGTCTTCGCGCAAGAAAAGGGGAGGGGTAGGTGTAAATATAGCTTTGGGATTAGCAATAATTTTTGTCTATATTTTTGCAATGAAAATTACTACTGTAGCGGCCATCAACGTTGGTTTTCCCGCCTCAATCGCTGTTTGGATTCCCAATGTCATATTTGGAATCATAGCGTATATTTTATATCGTTTCGCTCAAAAATAGGAATGTATAAGTTTTTGGCATTAATATTAATATTTCAACTCGGACAATTAAAGGCACAAGTTGTAAATATTGAAAATCGCAGAATTTATGATGATACTTTAGGTTGGAGTGGTGCACTTGATGCGAGCTTTTCAGTAGTTAATAATAAAGAGGTCTTGATAAATGCTAATTTCCGTCCTCGTGTTCAGTATAAAACAAAAAATCACTATTATTTATTTCTTACCGATTGGTATTATTCCAAAGGAGCAAGTCAAGTTTTTGCCAATAGTGGAATGATACATTTCCGATATGCTTATCGTTTACACCGAAAGGAAAGCACGAAGAAAAGTCCATGGAAATGGGAAAGCTATTCCCAAATTCAATACAATGAATTATTAGATCAACGAATAAGGGCAATTCTTGGTTCTGGAATTAGATTGAAATTTCTAGATAGAAGTGGATATAGAATTTTTGCTGGAACGTCTACTTTTTTTGAATACGAAGAAATTCAATCTTCACACATTATAAATAGAGATTATCGATGGAGTAATTATTTGTCGTGGTATTTTAATCCGAAGTCGAAGTTTTCATTTTCAGCAGTAACTTATTTTCAGCCGTTATGGAGAGACTTTAAAGATTTTAGATTTATGGGACAGTATAGCGCCATGTTTCAAGTCTTTAAAAGGACAGATTTACGTTTCGAATGCAATAATTATTATGATTCAAGACCTGCCGACAATGTTCGGAACTGGATGTTTAACGCAACAATTGGAGTCCATATACGATTAGGGGAATAAAAAAAGCCGCATCAAAATAAATTGATACGGCTCATATATTTATTAATTTTTATTGAAATCTTTGAGCTGGATTAGGGCTAGTATTCGTTTGTTTTACAGGGACTGCATCAAATCGAATAGTAGAACCATCCCACCAAATTGGTTGAGGTGTATCAATTGTATTGTTGTCATTGAACATAACGCCATCCATCTTTTGTTCAAAATCATTAGCAATTATTTCAGCAGAATGATTAATTGTCTCATAGTCTTTTCTAGTGCCAATTGCAATCCAAGTGAATTGAACAGATGATCCTCCATTGTTGTTCTCACGAACTACAAATCCGTTTTCATCATAAGACTCAATAAAAATTCCATTTGAATTCCCCATTGGACTTATTGTGATTGTCAATTCTTCTGTATTACTAGAAATACTATTTTTAAATTCTTGAGTAAATAATATTTGAGTTGTACCACCTTTTAAATTTGATTTTCCGCGATCACTAACTTCAACCTTCATTGCAGATACTCCATAAACTGGTTGTTTGTCTCCAGAAGTTTCAATAAGTTGAGTTATAGGTTCGTTCATATAAGTTTTTCCATCAACGTATAATCCATAACGTTCACCTTTCAACATGGTGCCATAAACCAGGCCTTTAACCCAGCCTCCCATAAAGCCACCATAAATTCCCAAACCAATATGTGTGTTTTCTTCTGAAAGTACATTTGATATTGGGCCGCTAGTCTTTCCACCTACCACACCAACAGTATAAGCACCACCAAATCCATATACTGAATAGTCTAATGATCCTGCAGAAAAATAACCTAATGCCCCAATTCCAAAACCATAGTCATAACCCATTACACCGCCACTTCTTGTAGAAGTTCCACCAGAGCCATATGTGCCGAATTTATAAGATCCAGCAGTAGTAGCAGTTCCTGTTACGCCTGCCGCCACAGCATTGAAAGATGTACCAGCCGTTGTAGTTCCATATATTCCACGAACTCCAGCTCCTTGAGCATTAGTACCAAAATATTCTCCTTGTACACCAGCGAATAGTGTAGCTCCTGCATTGACTCTTCCGTATACTCCAGACCCGTTAAAATCGGTATATCCATTAACTGCCCATGGGAAAGTTGCATTACCTACACCATTCATTAAATCTCCAGCTAAAACTGTATTTGTAGTACCAATAAAAAATTCTCCAAGGCTAGATAGTCTACCTCTTACGATATTATTTGAAACCAAATCCATGTGATTATTGGATGAAGTACCTAAAAATCCAGTCGCAGTTAAAGCATTAGTTCCAGCAGTATTCGGTGCTGCTATCCAATATTGTCCCAAAGTAGTTACGGGTGCCAAAGATCCCGCAGTACCATTTATAGTTAAAGTTCCACTTGCATTTACTGTTGGTGTTGTTAAATTCCATGTCGGCCCTGTTGGTCCTACTGGTCCTGTCGCACCTGTTGGCCCTGCAGCGCCTGCTGGCCCAGTTAATCCAGTTAAACCTGTTGGTCCCGTAGCACCTGCTGGCCCAGTTAATCCAGTTAAACCTGTTGGTCCTGCAACACCCGCTGGTCCAGTTAAACCTGTTGGCCCTGCAACACCTGCTGGTCCTGTTAAACCTGTTAAGCCTGTTGGTCCCGTAGCTCCTGCTGGTCCTGTTAAACCTGTTGGTCCTGTTGCACCC
>JBILYS010000297.1:0-3227 GCA_044377625.1 Crocinitomicaceae bacterium | reverse complement strand
TGAATAGAGAATTAAGCAGGATAGAAAAGTCCATTTATTATAAGTGTTAATTGACTTTTATATTATCTTTGGTATAACTAAACAATGACGCATGAGATTAATTTTTACAGTTCTTTTTATTACAAGCTTATTATCACTTAGTTCTTGCGGTGATAATTCAGTTAATGATGATAAATCAAAAACAGAAAATGCCGTGGTTTCAATCAATGGAGATTGGACATTGCGCAAGGAAGAAAAGAACGGCAAAAAACTGGACTATTCTGGCAAGCCAACAGCAGTAACACTCACTATTAAAGAAAATGGATATTTCATCTTTTTTGATAAAATCACTAACGAAAAAATTAGTGATTCAGGTGTTCCTAAAATTCAAGAGCGTTTCAAAGGTCAATATGACTTAGATGGAAAAGAATTAAGCTTAAACCATTTTGTAGATGATTCACTTGTTTCAGAAAGCTTCACAATACAAAGCTTAACAGCCTCTGAATTGATTCTAAAAAGCAATACGACAAAAAATATTCAATATTTTAAAAAATAAGAGGCTTGACCTCTTTTTTTATGCCTTTATGTTAGTAGAGATAAACCCAAACAACATTGATTCACGACTTATCAAACAAGCCGTTGAAGTTTTAAAAAAAGGGGGAGTAATCATTTTTCCTACCGACACCGTTTACAGTATGGGCTGTGATTTATTCAACAAAAAAGCATTGAATAACTTAGCCAAACTAAAGGATATTAAACTTAGTAAAGCACAATTTTCGATTATTTGTCACGATTTGAGTCATTTATCCGATTATGTAAAACAAATCGACCGACCGATTTTCAAGTTACTAAAACAATCATTACCTGGGCCTTTTACATTTATTATGAATGCCACAAATGAGATTCCACGCTTATTTGATACGAATAGAAAAGAAATCGGAATTCGAATTCCCGATAACAATATCATATTAGAAATTGTAAAAGAATTAGGTAATCCAATTGCAACTACTTCGCTTCATAATCAAGAAGATGAAATCATGGATTATTTCACTGATCCTTATGCGATATATGAACGTTACGACAACGATGTTGAAATGATTATTGACGGTGGATATGGAAATATTGAAGCATCTACAATAATCGATTGCACTGGTTCAGCTCCAGAAATAATTCGACAAGGAATTGGTAAATTAGACTTATGATCCTAATACTAAATTGCGGTAGTTCTAAAACTCAATACATCGAGGAAATTATCGATGAATTTAGTGACTTTAAAACTCTTCCAGTTTTAGATTTCAAAGAAGAAGATTTAGAAAAGTTTACAGGCGTTGTTATTACTGGTGCCCCGCTTTTAATTACAGAACAAAATATTCTACCATTCATTCAAAAATTAGCATGGATCAAAGAAACAACAATTCCAGTTTTAGGCATTTGTTTCGGTCATCAATTGATGGGCTTAGTTTTCGGTGCTTTTGGCTCAAGAATGCGAGAAGATAGGGATTGGCAAACCATCGAAGTATTTGAAGATTGTCCCTTGTTTGATAAACTCCCAACAGAATTTGAGATGATGGAAGATCATTGCGAAACAATTTCCATTCCTCCTGGATTTAAATTAGTAGGAACCTCAGATGCATGTATAAATGAAGCAATGCAACACGCTTCCCTCCCACTTTTCGGAGTTCAATTTCACCCAGAGATCTCAGGGAATTTAGGTAGGGTGATATTTGATAATTTCGTGAATTATTGTTTACGAAGATAGTTTTCAAAAACCAATGCCACCATCTAACCATTTTTTAAAATCATTCACCCTATCGCGACTAACAATACTCACTTCTTCCTCAAGATGAACAGCTTTTACTTTTAATCTGCTATTGAAATAAGCAACCGACTTTTGAATAGAATTCATTGTAATTAAAACTTTACGATTGATTCTGAAAAATAAATTCAAATCAACTAAATTTTCCAATTGGTCAAGAGTGTAATCAATTGGATAACGCTTTTTCAATTCTGTCACAAGCATTACAACACCATCTTCAGCAATAAAGTGAACGATATCTTCTGTTTTAATAGAAATGATATTATCTCCTATTTTAACCATAAAACGGGTTTTGAATTGTTTGGAGAAAGTTGAATATTCTTTTGCTAAATCTTCTAAATGAAAACTTGGTTTTACTAAATTAGTTCTCTTGTATTTATCCAAAGCATTTTTCAATTCTACACGACCAATAGGCTTCAATAAATAGTCAATGCTATTTAGTTTAAAAGCTTTAATAGCATATTCGTCAAAAGCAGTTGTGAAGATTATTGGGATATCGATTTGAACTCTTGAAAAAATATCAAAACTTAGCCCATCTGCTAAATGAATATCAACAAAAATTATATCTGCAGTGTTATTTGTCTGAAAATATGCTATACTTTTTTTTACTGAATCAAACGTTTCAATTACTTCGATTGTCGAATCAACTTGTGCTAATAATTTAATTAGAAAATCAGCAGACAACTTCTCGTCTTCAATAATAATTGCTCTCATGTTAGTTCTAAAATAGGAATTTTCACACTGAATAATTTTTCTGTTTGACTTACCACCACTTGTGAACTAGTGAAAAAAGAATAGCGATCTTTGATATTTTGTAATCCTGTTTTAGAGCTTGGTTCGTAATTCATTCTCAATTGTAGGTTATTGACTACCTCAATAAAATTGTCCTTTTCTTTAATTTCAATTTTCAATGGTGATTCAGAAGAGATCTCATTATGTTTTATAGCATTTTCAACCAATAACTGAATTGTTAAAGGTGGAACTAAAAACGAATTCTTTGAGGAATCAATTGAGATAATAAACTCAATGTTTTTATCAAAACGAATTTGAAGTAGAAAAATATACGATTTAATAAAAGTCATTTCACTTTCAATCGTTGCCAATTCAATGTCTTTGTTTTCTAAAATGTAACGATATACTTTCGATAACTGATTTATAAAATCTACAGCCCTATCTTGATTTTCGTAAACTAATGAAGTTAAAACACTTAAATTATTAAATAGAAAATGAGGATTGATTTGATTTTTTAAATTTTGTAATTGCATTTGAGCAGTTTCAGTTTTATATCGTTCAATTTCAATAAGTGACTTTTTCCAATGCCCAAAAAACTGAGCACTAATATCAATTGAATTGATTATTAATGCTGTCATACTGCCAATTATTAACGAAACAACTAAAAAATCTTTTTGCTTTTCGATGGGATATTCACAAA
>JBILYS010000040.1:0-9183 GCA_044377625.1 Crocinitomicaceae bacterium | reverse complement strand
AAGAAAAAAGAGCGCTTTACGAAACAGCCAAAACGATGCTTGAATCAAGTGGGTACATGGAGATTGGAATGGATCATTTCGCTCTAGCCCATGATGATTTAGCAATTGCTTTTAATGCGAAAAATTTACACCGCAACTTTATGGGGTACACAACCCAAAAAACTGATTTAATGATTGGACTTGGGATGTCTTCAATTTCAGATAGTTGGTTTGGATTTGCACAAAACGAGAAAACGGTGGAAGAGTACATCAATCAAATTGAAAAAGGATTAACACCGATATTCAGAGGTCACATTCTTTCCGATTTAGACGTTGAAATTCGAGCCTATATTTTAGATTTAATGTGTCATTTCAAAATGTCATTTGATCAAAATTCAAAATTCAAGGAGGTTCATGAAAGAATTAAAAATGAACTACAAGAAATGGTTGATGATGGACTCGTAACAATTGAAAACAATACAGTTTCAGTTACTACCGTTGGAATTCCTTTTGTAAGAAATTGTTGTATGATTTTCGATCAAGATTTAGAACCAAATCAGAAGTTAGAACGCATGTTTTCTCAAACAATATGAGTGAATTGAATTGTTACCATTGTGGTGACGAAGTGATAGGTAGAGGATATTTTATTGAAGAAAAAGCCTTTTGTTGCAATGGTTGTAAAACAGTGTATCAACTATTAAAGGACAATAATCTTGGTGCATTTTATAGTCTGGAAGCAAATGCTGGGGTTAAACCTAGTGAGAGTTCAATACATAAATTCGCTTTTTTAGAGGTTGAATCTATCCGTGATAAGTTTATAGATTTTGAAGATGACCAAACAATTAGAACCACGCTTTTTTTGCCTCAAATACATTGTTCATCTTGCATATATTTGTTAGAAAATTTAGCTAAAATTGAACCCAATATTCTATCGTGTCAAGTCAATTTCACTAAACGTGAAGCAGCAATAATCTTTAGAAAAGAAGAATTCACATTGAGTCAATTGGCCATTTTATTAGATAAAATTGGTTATGCTCCAAACTTTGGGAATCGATCTGAAACGGAAAAGAAATTTGACAAAACGTATCTCTATAAACTAGGAGTTGCTGGTTTTGCTTTTGGTAGCATCATGTTATGGAGTTTTCCAGAATATTTAGGATTAGGAACCGATAATCCTGAATTCAGAAATTTCACTTCTTATTTGTCGTTTGCAATTTCAATTCCGGTAATACTCTATTCTGCTAATGATTATTTTATTTCTGCCTATAAAGCATTACGATTTAAAAGCTTAAACCTGGATGTACCAATAACCATTGGAATTATTGCGTTATATCTTCAAAGTTCTTACAGCATATTTGCAGGAAATGGACCAGGATATATGGATTCTTTTGCTGGGTTCATTTTTTTCTTATTAATCGGTAAATGGTTTCAAAACAAAACCTATAAAACGCTTTCATTTGAGCGCGATTACACCTCCTATTTCCCAGTGGCAGTTACTCGAATTGTTGAAAAAACTGAAGAAATCACTGAAATTGAAAACCTTAAAATAAATGACCATATACTCGTTAGAAACGAAGAAGTAATTCCTTGCGACAGTATTCTTCTATCAGATAGTGCAAAAATTGATTATAGTTTCGTTACAGGGGAATCCATACCAATTAATAAATTTAAAGGCGATTTTATCTATGCCGGAGGGAAATTAATTGGTCAAAGAATTGAATTAAAAGTTGAAAAGGAAAGTAATAGAAGTCATTTAACGCAACTGTGGAATGATGTTAAAACGGATAAAAAAAATGCGACAAGTTTTCTTTATCAAGATAAGCTTTCCGCCTACTTTCTTGCTATAATCCTTGTCATTGCTTTATGCTCTGGAATTGCATGGGCTTTTGTTGACCCAACGCGTATCACTCAAATAATTGTTTCTATTTTAATTGTTGCTTGTCCATGTGCATTAGCGCTTTCAGCACCTTTTACTTTCGGAAATGTTATGCGCCTACTTGGGCGAAAAGGTTTGTATTTGAAAAATACGCGTGTAATTGAAAGAATCAATGACATCACAGATATTGTATTTGACAAAACAGGAACGTTAACGAAAGGATCTTCGCATCATGTTGAATATATTGGTGATCAACTTCAAAAGGAACAACTCGAAGCGTTATATGCGTTAACTAATTCCTCAACTCATCCCCTATCGCGGTCAATAGTTCATTTCTTACGTTCCCAAAACATCGTTTCGAATGAAGAAATTCTAAAATTTGAGGAAATTTCAGGTAAAGGTATTTCTGGGCAAATCAACCTAATGAATATCAAAATTGGAAGTCCATCATTTTGCGACCAGAATACTTTAGACAATAATGAAACATCAAGTTTTGTTACCATAAACGATTCAATAAAAGGACGGTTTGTTTTCACTTCAGAAATCAGAGATGGAATTTCAGAATTAATGACTTCACTGCACAAATATACCTTGCATGTTTTATCAGGAGACAAAGACAAAGACAAGTCAATTCTTGAAGCAATTTTCCCCAATAATAGTCAATTGCTGTTTGAACAAACGCCAAAAGACAAGCATGAATACATCGAAAAATTAAAAAACAATAGCAAACATGTTTTAATGGTAGGTGATGGTTTAAATGATGCTGGAGCGCTTGGAATTGCTGATGTTGGCATCGCAGTTTCCGAAGATGTATTTAGATTTACACCCTCATCTGATGCAATTATTGAAGCAAATAAACTGTCCCATTTGGCAAACTTATTAAGCATATCAAATTTCTCCAAAACAGTTTTAAAAATTTGTCTTTTATTTTCTGTTTCCTATAATGTAGTTGGACTAAGTTTTGCTATTTCGGGAAATTTAACACCACTTGTCG
The DNA here is from genome assembly GCA_044377625.1 of Crocinitomicaceae bacterium. Lineage (GTDB taxonomy): Bacteria > Bacteroidota > Bacteroidia > Flavobacteriales_D > Crocinitomicaceae > M0103. The sequence continues at coordinate 6,334 of JBILYS010000040.1, read as the reverse complement.
CAGCTATTTTAATGCCAATAAGCTCAATTACAGTGGTATTACTAAGTACATTTCTTGTCAGATTCAAAAAGTAAAAGGATGCTTTTTATGAAATTTTACAATTACTCTTAAAAAAACATGACAGAAATCAGGTTTTTGGACAATATAAGTCATATAACCAAATTTGTAATTCTACCTATATTTGTTGCATGGGAATTATCTATTTAATGTTAATAGTAAGTTTAGTAATCGCCTTATTCTTTTTGGTCTCTTTTTTCTGGGCTACAAAAAATGGACAATTCGATGACGACTACACACCTTCAGTAAGAATTCTCTTTGAAGACGAATTAAATCAAAAATCAAATAAACAAACAGATGGAAGTTCAGAAGTTTAGTTACGACAATAAAGTCGTGAAGTATTTCGCTTATGCCACAGTAATATGGGGTATAATAGGTATGTTGGTAGGATTAATTGCTGCACTGCAATTAGCCTTTCCAGAATTTTTTAATGAATATTTAGGATTCAGTTTCTTGTCGTTTGGTCGTCTAAGACCATTGCACACAAATGCTGTGATTTTCGCATTCGTTGGAAATGGAATCTTCATGGGAGTTTATTATTCTTTGCAACGGTTATTGAAAGCAAGGATGTGGAGTGATAAACTGAGTTATATCAACTTTTGGGGATGGCAGTTCATAATTCTTTGTGCCGTGCTAACATTGCCATTTGGTATTACATCTGGTAAAGAGTATGCAGAGCTTGAATGGTGGATTGATATTTTAATTACACTTCTTTGGGTTGTTTTTGGATTCAATATGTTCGCAACCATCTTAACAAGAAGAGTAAAGCACATTTATGTTGCCATTTGGTTCTACATCGCAACATTCGTAACAGTAGCAATTTTACATATTTTCAATTCATTTGAACTACCAATTTCATTCTTTAAAAGTTACTCTTGGTATGCTGGTGTTCAGGATGCACTTGTTCAGTGGTGGTATGGACACAATGCGGTAGCATTCTTTTTAACAACACCTTATTTAGGATTGATGTATTACTTTGTTCCTAAAGCTGCTCAACGTCCAGTTTATTCATATAGACTTTCTATTATTCACTTTTGGGCATTAATATTCTTGTATATCTGGGCTGGTCCTCACCACCTTTTATACACATCGTTACCAGATTGGGCTCAAAGTTTAGGAGTTGTATTCTCTGTCATGTTAATTGCACCATCTTGGGGAGGAATGTTGAATGGATTATTGACAATGCGTGGAGCATGGGACAGAGTTCGTGATGACGTTTTGCTTAAGTTCATGGTTGTAGCGTTAACATGTTATGGTATGGCAACATTTGAAGGACCATTATTGTCTTTGAAAAATGTTAACATGATTTCTCACTTTACTGATTGGACAATTGCACACGTGCACGTTGGAGGTTTAGGTTGGAATGGTATGATGACATTCGGTATGTTGTACTGGTTATTCCCTAAAATGTTTAGAGTTGAATTGTATTCTAAAAAATTAGCGAATCAACATTTCTGGATTGCAACATTAGGTATTATTCTTTATGCAATTCCAATGTATATTGCAGGATTCATGCAAGGATTGATGTGGCAAGATTTCAACGCTGACGGAACACTTGTTAATGCTGATTTCTTGAAAATGGTTGATGCAATGAAACCATACTATATCCTAAGATCTTTAGGAGGATTGTTGTTCATTGTTGGAGCGGTTATGATGTTCTACAACTTGATTAAAACAGCGAAATCTGGTAATTTCTTAGCAAACGAAGAAGCTGAAGCGCCTGCATTAATTAAAGCAAATGCGAAGGTAAAAGGTGAATACTGGCACAGAGCAATTGAGCGTCGACCAATTCGCTTCATGATTTTTGCAATCGTTGTTGTTGCGATTGGTGGATTAGTTGAAATTATTCCAACAATGATTGTCAAGAGCAATATACCTACGATAGCGAGTGTTAAACCATATACACCACTTGAATTGGAAGGTCGTGATTTATACATCAAAGAAGGATGTTACAATTGCCACTCTCAAATGATTAGACCGTTACGATTCGAAACTGCACGTTACGGTGAATACTCAAAATCAGGAGAGTTTGTATACGATCACCCATTCCAATGGGGCTCTAAACGAACTGGACCAGATTTAGCACGTGAAGGTGGATTAAGAAGCAACTATTGGCATTATCAGCACATGATTCGTCCAAAAGATGTGTCTCCAGGAACAGTAATGCCTGCGTACATTTGGATGAAAGATAATGATATTGATGAATCGATGATCGAAAGCAAAATTTCAGCAATGCAAACACTTGGAGTTCCTTATAAAAAAGGGTACGAAAAACAAGCACTGAAAGATTTGCAAGTTCAAGCAGAATTGATTGCAACTGATATTGTCAACAATCTTCCAAAAGAAATGCAAAAAGGGTTGGATAAAAAAGCTGAAATCAATAAGATGAAGAAAAAAGAGATTGTTGCTATCATAGCTTATTTGCAACGATTGGGAACTGACATCAAAGTTAAAGCAAAAAAATAACCGTTAAATACAAGAAACATGTTACGATTTATCAAACATAATTTAACAAGTATTGATGGGGTAGAAATCTATCCTCTATTATCCTTAATGATTTTTGTTTTGTTCTTTGCAGTTGTACTTACAAGAGTAATTCGAATGAGTAAAAAGGAAGTCACAGAATTAGGAAACATTCCATTCCTTGACGGAGATTCAGACACTAATAGAACAGAAAATATCTGACATATATTAAAAAATAATAGTATGAAAAAGTATTTCAATATAAGTATAGCTGCGATTATCCTTTTCATAGGAACGCAATTCACATTTGCTCAAGATGGTGAGCAACTTTTCAAGGCAAAATGCAACGCTTGCCACATGGTTGATAAAAACTCTACTGGCCCAGTTTTAAAAGGAGTAAAACAAAAATGGGCAGATGCAGGCGAAGCAGAAATGTTATACGATTGGGTGAAAAATTCGACAACGTTAGTTGCAACTGGAAAAAGTCAAATGGCAAATAAGATCCAATCTTTTAGTCCTTCTGCAATGACCCCTCAGGTTGTTACGAATGAAGAAATAGATGCGATTTTAGGCTATATTGATGCTTACACTCCACCAGTTGTTGAACCAACTGCAACTGCAACTGCAGGTGGCGCTGTAACGAACGTTATAACTGTTCCAAATTACAAGAAAAACCTTACATTATTTTATTTATTGATAGTAGTTATCGTGGTTTTAATAATTGGAATTATCATTATGTCTACTTCCATTACATCATTAGTAAAATCAGATTATTTTAAGAAAAAAATTGAAGAAAATAGCTCAAAAACATCAACAACAGTTAATGCAGTTTTAGTCTTAATCGGTTTCTTAGGTTTGATGGCGACAAACAATACTTCGCTTGCATTAACATTCTCTTATCCAGGAGAAGGAGTAAAAGATGCAACATGGATTTTGGTTGAGGATATTGACTTATACTTTATGCTGTTCATTAATATTATTTTACTCTTTGTTCTTCTTTATTTAAGACGGATGTTTAGAGATTTCATTCTAATGGTAAGACCAGAAGCAGTGAAATTGAAAAAAGAGAGAAGAATTAAGAAGATTAATGTAATTCTAACAGATGCAGTTGCAATTGACGAAGAGCATACAATTCTTATGCAACATGAATACGATGGAATACGAGAATTAGATAATAATTTACCACCATGGTGGGTTTGGGGATTCTACGCAACGATCATTTTTGCTGTGATTTACATTTTTGATTATCATATTTTACGTACTTCAGATCTTCAAATTCAAGCTTATGATAAAGAAATGGCACAATCTAAAATTGATGTGGATGCCTACTTATCAAAAATGGCAATGAATGTGGATGAAACGAATGCCACTTTATTGACTGATGCTGGAGCGATTTCTTCTGGAAAAGCATTATTTGATGCCAACTGTGTTGTATGCCATAATCCTAAAGGAGAAGGAAATATTGGTCCTAACTTGACAGATGACGCATGGGTTTATGGCCCAGATGTTAAGGATTTATTTAAAACTTTGAAATATGGAACACCGAATGGTATGCCAGAACATGCTTCAAAATTGAATCCTATACAAATTCAACAAGTTGCTTCTTTTGTTCTTTCCCTACCAGTAACACCAGGAAAAGAACCTCAAGGTAAAATATACAAGAAATAAAACAATTTATACTAATAAAACAAATACGTTTACCTTTCCTCTTTTCACTGACTGATTAATACAAATTTCAAGGTAGACAAATTATACACCATGAACGACGACGAAGAAGGTTTTAGAGATAGGATTGCCACAGTAAATGAGAAAGGAAAACGTGTTTGGATTTTCCCAAAGAAACCTGTTGGACCATTTTACAACAAACGTAAAATTGTTAGTTATATATTATTATTAGCACTTTTTGTTGCCCCTCATATAAAAGTTGGGGGGCATCAATTGTTGCTTTTCAATATCATTGAAAGAAAATTCATTTTATTTGGAAAGGTTTTCTGGCCACAAGACATGTATTTATTTGCCTTAACAATAATCGTCGGGGTAATATTTATCATTCTTTTCACCATTATTTATGGAAGATTTTTTTGCGGATGGTTATGTCCACAAACGATTTTCATGGAAATGGTTTTTCGAAGAATTGAATATTTCATTGAAGGTGATTGGACGCATCAAAAAAAATTAGATGCTTCACCATGGAACCGCGAAAAAATATTTAAACGAATTGCAAAACATTCCGTTTTCTGGATCATATCATTTTTAATTGCCAATACTTTTTTTGCTTATATCATTGGCGCAGATGAATTATATAGAATTCAAACAGATCCTATTGGTCAACATTTTGCAGGATTTATTTCAATTGCAATTTTCACAACTGTTTTCTATTTAGTATTTGCACGATTAAGAGAACAAGTTTGTACAACAATCTGCCCCTATGGAAGACTGCAGGGTGTACTTTTAGATCCAAATTCAATGGTTGTTGCTTATGATCATTTTAGAGGTGAAAATCGAGCGAAATTCAAAAAAGATGAAGATCGAAAAGCAGCTGGAAAAGGTGATTGTATTGACTGTGGCCAATGCGTCCATGTTTGCCCAACGGGTATAGATATCAGAAATGGTACGCAGTTAGAATGCATCAACTGTACAGCTTGTATCGACGCTTGTGATCATATTATGGAATCTGTTGGGATAGAAAAAGGCTTGATTCGGATAGTTTCTGAAAATGGAATTAAAAACAGAACTCCTTTCCAATGGACAAAACGTGTAAAAGCGTATACAGTATTATTAGGAGCTATGTTGGCTGTGTTAGTTGTTTTACTTGTAACTCGAAAAGACTTTCAAACAGATATCATGCGTCAACGTGGTACAACTTTCCAAATGACAGAGGATGGAAAGGTGAGTAATATTTTTGAAATCAATTTGATCAATAAAACGAGTAATACCTACAACATTCAACTTCAAGTTGAGAACAATGAAGGTGAAATTGAAATGGTCGTTCAAAAATTAATTTTGAAGAAAGAAAATTATTTAAAAGAACGTTTTATCGTTAAATTGCCTCTGTCTTCGATTAAAAATGGCAAGAAAATCATCCACGTAAAAGTTCTTGGTAACGGTGAAGAGATAGAAACGGTTAAAACAAAATTCATCGGTCCTAGTCTTTAATCGATAAACATCAACACTAAAAAAAGGGAAATATGAACTGGGGAAAAGGAATAATAATCGCAATGGCACTTTTTATTGGCTTCATAACATTTTTGGTTATCAGTCTTGTTTCGCACACAATTGATCTAGAAAGTGAAGACTATTATACCAGAGAGATCAATTATGAACAAGAAATTACGGCCATGGAAAACGGCAACAAATTGAAGAGTAAAATCGAAATGATTTCTCAAAAAGAATTTGTTGTAGTCCAAATTCCTGAAAAAGAAAATCTCTCAAAAATTCAAGTAATATTCATTCGTCCTGATAACAAGAAATTAGATAAATCTTTCTTGGTTTCAGGTACAAAGTCTTACTTAATTCCTAAATCAGAATTATCGAAAGGAACTTATAACGTTGAAATTCGTTTCGAAAGCAATTCAACAACGTGTTTACAAAAAGAAACGATTATCATTTAATAGTTGCTAAATACGCAGTTGCTAATTGCGAGTGATTAGTTACAAGCTAATTTAAGAAAACAACAACTTATTTTGGTTCAAAAACTAGCAATTTGTAATTCGCAACTAAAAATTAGCAATTTGTAACAAAAATTATACAAAATGGAAACTTTACTAATAACTGGTCTTATTTTAGGTATTACATCCAATTTACACTGTATTGG
>JBILYS010000295.1:0-3241 GCA_044377625.1 Crocinitomicaceae bacterium | reverse complement strand
CTCTTTCCAATTTTTATACCAAACTTAATTTCTTTTGTCTATTCCCCAAAGCATTTTATTACGAATGGTATCCAAGAAATTATTGTCTTCAAATTTAACCACATTTATCATAAATTCAGCTTTTGTGATAATCACTTCTTCTCCTTGACGAATATTTTTTGAGTTTCCATCTAAACTTATTAAATATTTCCGCTCTCGCCCTTCAATACTTAATTTAATTGGCATGTGATCCGGCACAACCATTGGTCGTACATTTAAATTATGAGGAGCAATTGGCGTTAAAATATGAACTTGGCAACCAGGTGTGATAATCGGACCGCCACAACTTAAATTATAAGCTGTTGAACCAGTTGGAGTGGCTACAATTAATCCATCTGCCCAATATGAATTCAAATATTTATCCTCTAAAGAAGCATGAACTGTTATCATTGAAGCGGTATCTTTTTTATGAAAGGTTACTTCGTTCAATGCAAAATTATCATCACCAAAAAGATTCTCTTGTGTATTGATTCTTAGTAGCGAACGTTTTTGAAATTCGAATTGTTTGTTTTTAACCATTTCCATTGTTGATTGGATCTGATCTTTTGAAATGTTGGATAAAAACCCTAAACGTCCTGTATTAATCCCAAGAATTGGAACTTGCGAATCTCTTATAAATCCGACAGATTTTATAAAAGTTCCATCTCCACCTATACTTATAGTAAGATCTATACCTTTATGGAAATCAGTGTGCGATTCAAACTGATCAGTGGATGGTGATAAATCCATCTTAGAAATGAGTTGAACTTTTAATTCTTTTTCAACTATTGGATTCCAGCCTAATGCTGTTATTGTATCAATGATCTCTTTGTAATGAGGTATATTTAGTTTATTGACTTTTCGTCCGTAAATGGCTATATTCATATCAAAATTTCAAAAAGTTCATGAGTGCATCATACCGATATTGAATGTCATCATCTCCTTCACTTTTTTGGAAGGAAGCTTTAATAACATAATCGTAGCGCTCAAAAGTTCTAATTATTCTAGATAAATCTATTAAATTAATCTTCAAGGTGATTTCTAATTTATTGGAATCCATGGACGACATAATATACGAACTCAAGATTTTCGCATTATTACTTTCCACTATTTGGGCAATTTGTGCCATTGAATAATCAACACTATTTACCTCTAATACTAAAATCCCACCAGATTCCTTGATACTTCCGGTGTTTGCTATGATGGTTAACAAATGATATACCGTCGTACAACCCAAATATTTTTCATTTTCATCAAGAATGGGTAAAACACTTATTTTGTGCTCAGATATTTTTGATAATACTTCATATATATGTGCATTTGCAAAAACGTATGGTCTCGGTAAATGATCGAATAATTTGTCTAGATTCTCTACTAAATCCATTTTATCCAATACATCAGACTCGGATAAAAGTCCTACAAAGTTCCCGTTTTTTAAAACAGGTAAGTGTGAAACCTTGAATTCATCCATCCAACGCAATGCTTTTTCTCCTGAATCTGAATGAGTCAGTGGAGGAATTTCGTCTGTTATTAGTTCTATTGCTCTCATTGTTGTTGCCAAAGTAGTAAAATTGTTTTGAACTTTGTACTTTTGGGTTGTCAAAAATTGTACCGTATCATGACTAAATTAAGTGTCAATATTAATAAAATTGCTACCATTCGGAATGCTCGAGGTGGAGATGTGCCTAGCGTAGTTCAGGTAGCGATTGATTGTGAGCGTTTTGGCGCTGACGGTATCACAATTCATCCTCGTCCTGATGAGCGACATATAACCACTAAGGACGTTTATGACTTGAAAAAGGTTGTGACAACTGAATTCAATATTGAAGGATATCCTGATGCACGATTTATGGAATTAATCGCCGATGTCTTCCCAGAACAAGCGACTTTGGTTCCTGATCCACCAAATGTATTGACTTCTAATGCTGGTTGGGACACGAAAAAGCATTTTGATATATTAACTGATTTGGTTCAACAGTTAAAAGTATTAGGTGTAAGAAGTTCAGTTTTTGTAGATACATCACTTGTTAACATTGAATATGCTGCAAAAATTGGAGTGGATAGAATTGAATTATATACTGGACCTTATGCTGAAAATTTCACAAAAAATCCTGAAAAAGCAATTGAAGAATACATTCAAGCTGCCAATCTGGCGCATCAACTTGGGTTAGAGGTAAATGCAGGACATGATTTGAGCTTAGAAAATTTAAAGTTTTTCAAAGAATCAATACCTTTTTTAGCCGAAGTTTCAATCGGTCATGCTTTAATTTCAGATGCTTTGTACTTTGGGTTGGAAAATACAATTCAGCGGTATAAAATGCTTTTGGTGTAATAGTTTAGAACTGAGTGCAAAGTGATGAGTTTATAACTGATAGTTTAAAGTTTATAACTATGTGTTCTATGTGTCTATGTGGTGAAAAAGTGATGAGTTTATAACTGATAGTTTAAAGCTGGAGTAAAACGAACATAGCGATGTATTGAGCTTGTCGAAATAAGCGATCGTCGACAAACGGACATCGAGCTATAGTCGAGATGGGAGTTTTTATTTCGCCATATGCACCGTCTTTTGCGGATAAGGAATCGTAACCTTATATTCTCTAAAAAGGCGATCTATTTCAAATCGAATATCAGATTTATAGTTGTTGATATCCCAATTTTGATCTGCCCAAAAGATTAATTCTAGTTCCAATCCATTGTCACCAAAATGGGATAATCTTACGTCTACTGGATGAGATTTTCTAACTTTCGGATGTCCCAAAGCAGCTTGTTTCAATAAGCGAGTTACAAGTTCCGTATCGGCATGATAATCTATTGTCAATACAATTCTGAAACGTGATAACTCTGAACCATGACTCCAGTTTTCTACAAATTCTTGCGTTAATTTGGAATTAGGCATGATTAGCACATTTCCTTCTCTTGTTTCAATTTGAGTTGTTCGTACATTAATTTTTAAAATCTTAGCAACGATAGCTTCTGATTTTCCTCCATTTGATATTTCAACAATATCACCCACACGAATATTGCCTTCAACCAGTAAAACGACACCTGAAAACATATCCTTAAATACATCCTGTAATCCAAGTCCCAAACCAACAACAAGTCCAAGAGAACCAGTCATCAGAAGTGAAAGGTCAATATCAAGAGCCTTTAAACTTGTAATTATGGCAAAAATATAAATTACGTATTTTGCTATTTGGACATAGATGTATTCCGTTCCTGGGTT
>JBILYS010000430.1:0-3244 GCA_044377625.1 Crocinitomicaceae bacterium | reverse complement strand
AGGATAGTCCATCAAAAATCTTAATTTCGTAACGGTGAGAATTCTCGTGTTTTTCTGTATTATTACTCACTAATCAAAATGAATTAAGTGCATGAAAAATCGTATTACAACACTTTTTAATATTGAATACCCGCTTATTCAAGCTGGTATGATTTGGTGTTCGGGTTGGGAGTTAGCATCAGCTGTTTCAAATGCAGGTGGACTTGGAATTATTGGTTCTGGATCCATGTATCCAGCTGTTTTAGAAGAGCATATTTTAAAATGTAAAGCTGCGACAAATAAACCATTTGGCGTTAATTTACCAATGCTTTATCCTGATATTGAAAAGCATATTGAAACAATTATCAAGCACAAAGTTCCTATTGTTTTTACTTCCGCTGGAAATCCAAAAACATGGACAGCCTTATTAAAATCACATGGAATAATTGTCGTTCATGTCGTTTCTAGCGTAAAGTTTGCTCTTAAAGCACAAGAAGCAGGCGTTGATGCGGTTGTTGCAGAAGGATTTGAAGCTGGAGGACACAATGGTAGAGATGAAACGACAACGATGTGTTTGATACCAATGGTTGCAAAAGAAATTACGATTCCTTTAATTGCAGCTGGTGGAATTGGAACAGGTGAAGGAATGCTCGCTGCAATGATTCTTGGAGCAGATGGCGTTCAAATTGGTAGTCGGTTTGTAACAGCAACCGAATCAAGTGCACATGAAAATTTTAAAAAAGAAATCATCAACTCAAAAGAAGGTGATACACACTTAACATTCAAAGAACTTACACCTGTTCGTTTGATGAAAAATCACTTTTATTCCCAAGTTGAAAAAGCCTATGCTGAAGGTGCAAATGCTGAAGAATTAAAAACATTACTCGGTCGTGGTCGAGCTAAAAAAGGAATGTTTGAAGGAGACATTGTTGAAGGGGAATTGGAAATTGGTCAAATCGCTGGTTTGATTGATGCAATTATTCCTGCTAAAGCAATTGTTGATGAAATTATCTCTTCATACAGAAAAGCATTAAATGAACAAAAAACTGAAAAATATACTTTCTAATGATTCACTTTGAACGATTCAAACTAGACAATGGCTTGACCGTCCTTTTTCACAAGGATGTAACTACTCCACTCGCTGTTGTAAATACTTTATATGACGTTGGAGCGCGCGATGAATCAGAAGAAAAAACGGGATTTGCACACCTTTTTGAGCATTTAATGTTCGGAGGTTCTGTCAATATCCCTGATTTTGACGCTCCTCTTCAAATGGCAGGAGGCGAAAGCAATGCGTTTACGTCAAACGATATTACCAACTATTACAATGTTCTTCCAGCGAAAAATTTAGAAACTGCTTTATGGCTCGAAAGTGATAGAATGTTGTCTCTAGGATTCACTCCAAAAAGTTTGGAAGTTCAAAGAAATGTGGTTATTGAGGAATTCAAACAACGTTACTTAAACCAACCTTATGGAGATGTTTGGTTAAAACTTCGTCCACTTGCTTACCACGTTCACCCTTATAAATGGGCTACAATCGGAAAGGTAATCAAGCATATTGAAGATGCCGAAATGGAAGATGTGAAAGCATTTTTTTACAAATATTACAATCCAGCAAATGCCATTTTATGCATTGCAGGTAATTTTGAATTCGAGCATATTAAAACAATTGTGACTAAATGGTATGGTGATATTCCTGGTGGAATTAAACCTGCTCGTATTCTTCCTGTTGAGCCAGATCAAGAAGAGCTTCGTGAAGAAATAATTGAACGAAATGTTCCTACAGATGCGTTTTACTATGCGTTCAAAATGTCGGAACGGAGAAATGAAATGTACTACATGGCTGATGTTTTATCTGATGCTTTAGGTCGAGATAAATCATCTCGTTTGTATATTTCTCTTAAGAAAGAACAAAAATTAGCTTCTGAAATCGGGGCATATATTACAGGTTCTTTGGATAATGGCTTGTTGGTGATCTCAGGGAAATTGAACGACGGTGTTTCCTTTGAGACATTTGACAAAGCGCTTTGGAAAGAATTACAGAAATTAGAGGAACATCCAATTTCTGATAAAGAATTAGCGCGATTGATGATTAAAATGCATACTTCAAAAGAATTTCAAGATCAAGGATTATTGAACCGTGCAATGAACTTATGCCTGTTTGAATTATTAGGTGATGCAAATGGGATCAATGAAGAGCATGAAATATATAAAGCTATCAAACCAAGTCATCTGCAAGAAACTGCAATTCACATTTTAAAACCAACGAATTGTTCCATATTGAAAGTAAAAGCGACACAAAATGCTGAATAGAACCATAAGTCCTGAATTAAAGGAAATTGATAAGATTGATTTTGTCAAACCACAGATTTTTGATATTTCAAAAGACGTGAAACTGTTTTTCATGAAAGAAGTTCCCAATGAAACAGCTCGTTTGGACTTATACTTTGATGCTGGAACAATAAACGGTGATACTGGAATTGCATCTTTTGTGAATGGCATGTTGCTTTCGGGTACGGATGAAAAAACATCTACGCAAATCAATAATGAGATTGATGAATTAGGCGGTTTTTTCGAATCTGGTGTTTCAAATGAAAATGCGGTAGTGACAATGTATTCGCTCAGAGAAAATGTTTTACCGATTCTTAAAGTGATGACAAATGCTATTCAAAATCTCGTTTTTCATCAACATGAAGTAGAAGAATTAGTCAATGATCGTCGTCAGAAATTCAAAACGAGCATGGAAAAAGTAAGTTTTCTAGCTCAACGAGCTTTTCAACAACGCTTATTTTCTGAATCAATTTATGGCAGAGTAACCAATGAAAGTGATTTCGATTCAATTTCAACAGATTCTTTGAAGAGTTTTTTCAAGAAAAATTATTTAAATGGTTTAACCAAAGTTGTTGTTGTTGGCGATTTAACACAAGATGAAATTGATGAAATCATTGATTTAATTGGTTCTTGGGCGAGTAATACTACAACTGAATTTGAGAAAAACATTAAAAATCTAAAAGGCTATGCTCATCTTGTTAAGGATGGAGCTGTTCAAACTGCTATTAGAGTTGGGCGAATGTTGTTCAATAAAACGCATGAAGATTACAATGATTTCTTGATTTTGAATACCATTTTTGGAGATTATTTTGGCAGTAGATTGATGTCTAATATTCGAGAAGACAAAGGTTATACTTACGGAATTGGAACGATGGTAGCAGAGCTTCACAATGTTGGTTATTTTATCATTGCAACAGAGGTTGGTAAAGATGTG
>JBILYS010000039.1:0-9274 GCA_044377625.1 Crocinitomicaceae bacterium | reverse complement strand
CTTCGCCATTATTTTAGCTGCAGCATAAGCAATACAGGGTGCCGTGTTTTTTCGTTTTGGCTCAGTTAGAATTTGATCGAAAGTTAAATCAGGTAATTGTTCCTTTACAATTGACGCATAATTTGTGTTCGTTAGGATGTAAATATTTTCTTTTGGAGCGGTTAATAGCAACCGCTCGTATGTCATTTGAATGAGAGATTTTCCTATACCTAAAACGTCTAAAAATTGTTTTGGTTTTTGAGGAGTTGACATTGGCCAGAATCGACTACCAACGCCACCAGCCATAATAATACAATAATTGTTATTCTTCATTTTGGTTTTTTATTTCAATTGGGTAAACTTTTGCTAAAGCATTAACGAGGAAAGACCTATTTGTTTTAACTTCTTGACATACAAATCTTTTTCGTCTCAATGGACCTTTTATAAAATGTCGACCATTCAGCACAAAGGTAGAATTATTTGGCAAGTGTTCAAGTATCTCAATTCCCTCTTTTGGTTTGTCATATGTATGTAATACGCGTGATAGTTGATGGTCCGAGCAAGATGAGGCTTTCGTATTTACAAGTGAATTCACTAAAGCTGTTTCAATATCCTTTGGAAGATTCCCACTTTGAATAACGGGTAAAAGCAATTCTCGAAATGCATTTTTCCATTCTTCTCCATGTGGAGAAACGCGATTTTGATAAGTGTTAAAGGTATTTAAATGTGCAAATTCATGTAAAGTTGTGATTAGAAATGAATATGGATTCAAATCCCCGTTTATGGTTATTTGATGTTTTTCACCATTCATGCCAGCTCTAAAATCGCCTAATTTTGTTTTTCTGCCTCCAACAATTTTAAATTTAACGGAAGATTTGAGAAATAAATCCACAACAATTTCAACGAAAGCGTCAGGTACAAATTTTTTGTAAGCTTCTGTGACTTGAATTCTTTTTGTTAAACTTTGCTTTTTCACAGGATAAATTTACGTGAAATGAACACTTAAATTTTATAAAGTTTTCAGCTTATGAATGTGAATGAAAGAAATATCAATTATCTTAGCGCTTAATGAAAGTAATTACAAATATTGGCCGTTATATTTTGATGCTCGGAGTGATTTTTTCTCGCCCTGAAAAAATGAAAATATTCCGTAAACGCCTTTTCAACGAAATTGAAATAATAGGAATTAAATCTATTCCAATTGTTATCTTGATGTCCACTTTTATGGGAGCAGTTATTGCATTGCAAACGGCTTCTAATATTGACAATCCTTTACTTCCTGATTATACAGTTGGGTATATCACACAATCTAGTACAATTTTAGAATTTTCACCTACCATTATTTCATTGATTCTTGCTGGAAAAGTTGGGTCCAATGTAGCATCAGAAATCGGCTCGATGAGAGTGACAGAACAGATTGATGCTCTTGAAATAATGGGAGTCAACTCCTTGACTTTTTTGGTTTTACCAAAAATTGTTGCAGCCATATTTTTCTTCCCGATTCTAGTTATTTTTTCAATGGGTTTAAGTATGATTGGTGGTTGGTTAGCGCTTACAGCATCAGGCTTGCTTACAACTGAAACGTATGTTCTAGGTATTCGATCTTTTTTTGAAGTTTACAATGTTTTTTATGCCTTAACTAAAACTATTGTTTTTGGGTTTTTAATAGTTTCTATTGCCTCTTTTTATGGTTATTACACAAAAGGTGGAGCATTGGATGTTGGGCGTTCTTCTACGCAGGCAGTAGTTAGCAGCAGTATAGCAATATTGATTGCCAATTTTATATTAACACAATTGATGTTGTTATGATTGAGGTAAAGAATGTAAACAAAGCGTTTGCTGGAAAAACTATATTGACTGATGTTAGTTCAGTATTTGAACAAGGAAAGGTTAATATGATTATTGGCCAATCTGGTTCTGGTAAATCTGTTTTAGCAAAATGTATCGTTGGTTTGCATGAAGTAGATTCTGGTCAAATATTATTTGATGGAAAGGATTTCTCCGCAATGAATAGAATTCAACGTACCGAAGTGAGAAAGGAAATTGGGATGCTTTTTCAGGGTTCTGCCTTATTTGATTCAATGACAGTTGAGGAAAATGTGATGTTTCCACTAACAATGTTTACCAAAAAATCAAAGAAAGAAATGCAAGACCGAGTTGATTTCTGTCTTGATCGAGTAAACTTAAATGGAACAAATAAGCTGTATCCATCTGAATGCAGTGGTGGTATGCAAAAAAGAATTGGTATTGCTAGAGCAATTGCTATGAATCCAAAATATCTTTTTTGTGATGAACCTAATTCAGGCTTGGATCCAATTACATCTATTATTATTGATGGCCTTATTAAAGAAATAACATACGAGTACAATATTACTACTGTCGTTATTTCGCATGATATGAATAGTGTTATTGAAATTAGTGATTCTGTCATGTTTATTCACAATGGGCAGAATTGGTGGCAAGGTGACCGTGATTCAATAATTACAACAGAAAATCCTGAAATATTGAATTTTGTTTATGCTTCGGATTTCATGAAGGAAATTCGTGCTTCAATGCAAGCAAATAGAAAGTAACCTACCAATCGTTGATTTAATCACTTTTTCTATGGAGTGATTAAAAATAGGCAATATACCCAAAATGTACTTTACCGTTGCGCATCAGGATTGGGTTATTCAATTGTTGCCCAAGTGCATACGAAATGGAGAATATTCCGATATTCGTTCCAAATGAAAAACCTGCACCAAATCCAAAGGGATGATCTTTCATATAGGAAGCAGCGCTGTTTTCATAAAATCCTTGATCAAAAAATGCAAAGACATGGGAGTTTTGGTCCAGTAAATAGCGGTATTCAATCGTAAATACACTTCTGAGTGTTGCGTATAATTCTTCTTCATTGAATCCACGTAAAGAGGTTTGCCCACCAAATCGAAATACTTCATTTTGAAAAATTTCAGGTGCATAATACATTTCTGTAGCATTAATTAAATGTATTACATGTCTTGGTGTTATGGGAATAAACCAATCAATTTGCAATGCTGATCTATACGTTGTTGTTTTGATTACCTCAGATGTGTCAGAAAATTGAGCTTTTCTATTTCCGATTGCTACTTCCATTACCAAACCAAATCCTTTGGAAGGGTTTGGTAAATAGTCTAATTGTTTTCTGAAAAGGGTAATACCATATGCATTCGATTTAACAGTCGATAAATTAGAGAAATTTGGATTGTTTGCACCTCCATTGAGGACGTTTGAAGAGAAATTTTGATAAAAGACCTTCAGATAATTCCCGCCCTTTAAAAAATATTGCACTCCAATAGTTGATTTCAACTCTAAAAAAGAAGTATCTCTTTTGTATAACTGAAATTGTGCATCAATGCCAAATGGCGTGTGAAAGAGGAATGGATAATTAATGCGTGCATTTAACGATTGGGTTTGTTCTTGAATACTTCGCCAATTCAAATTTATGGATTCTCCATGTTTAAAAACATTCAGCAATTTTAAATTTAGTTCTCCAGCAAGGCCAACTTTTGTGGTATTAGCTTTGGGTTGTAATCCGATTGCGCCATTTATGGCACTAACCGGTATAGATTCAATATAGAGAAATAATTCTATTCCTTCTTTTGTAAATAGCAGTTCATGAGACTTAATTTCTCTTAAAAAACTGAGTTGTTTAATTTTCTTGCTGATATCTTTCAATTTAGATTCATCAAACGCATCGCCGGCTTTAATGTCAATCAAGCTAGAAATAAAAATTGTTGAAATGGATGAGTCACCTTTAACATGAATTTTGTTAAAATTATAATATTGACCTTTATTTAAAATTAAGTTCGCATTAAGGTTATTATTTTGAAACGTAATTTCGTCAAGGTATACTTTGGAAAAGGGATAACCATTAGAAATGGTAGAATTATGTATCGTTTTTAAAATATTACTTAATTCAATTGGTCGAAAAGGGATTGAAACAATTGCTTTTTCGCTTAAAATAGAATTTCGTTTAAGAAAAGTTTTATCCTCTGGATTGATTTTTAGAATTATATTTTCAAAGCGTTCACCAATAAAAAAAGAAACGAGCATACTGTTTTTCTCAAATCTCAACGTATCTAATGAAGCGGTTAAATATCCTTTTGCAATTGCTGAGTAGTGCAATTCTTGAACGTATGCCAAAGCAGAAAGGCTATCTTTAAAAGAAAGTTGAATATTTTTTTTAACTTTTTTGTAATTCTCCGTTGTAAACGAAATAGAATATTTTTTCTGACACAGCGTATCCGAATAATAGAAAAGTAATAAACACAGTAAAATCAGCCTCATTGTTACCAAAACGAGTAGAAAATTACTTTATTTCAAATGATTAATACTCAATTGTGAATAATATTTTTTGGAAGTTCAATTTAAAATATTGTATTTTCGCATTTACACGGAAGACTAATTAATAAAAAACAAACAACAATGAAGAAAATTTTGACCTTGACACTTGTAGGGATGTTTCTGTCGCTAGTAATTACGGCATGTGGATCATCAAAAGGAGGCGGAGGATGCGATGCTTACGGTAGCGTAAATCACATTGAAAACAATGACTTAGCATCTAAGTAATTCTATCCCTTTAAAAATCAAGGTCATCTAAGATGGCCTTTTTTTATGCATAAAAAAAGGCATCTGTCAGTTGATAGATGCCTTTTTTGTTTTAAGAATGAAATTATTTTTCAACATACGAAACATCGTAGTATACTAAATATGAAGCTGGAAAAGTTGGAACTAAAACATAATTTTCAATTGATCTTGTTTCTTCACAATTTGAATTTTTACATTGAGTAACTACAATCTTATACATCACTGTTCCAAGCGTATTGTCTATGGTAACTGTTCTGTCATAAGCTGCATCGCATTTCGCTGTTGTAGGGTAGCATAATACAGTATAATTTGAATAATTAACTGGTGCTTTAGCGCCTTGAGCAAATCCAATTTGAATTTCATTAGCATAGGGATGTGATGCATCAATGACATAATTTCCACCCATACTAGAGGTCATATAACCAGCGGAAGGATAAAATATAACATCTGAAATGATAGAACCTCCGTTTACATCTTCTTTTTCTATGACACATTTCTTTTTACAAGATGTTGTTCCTAAAATCAAAAGAATTGATAAAAAAGGTAAGAGGGAAATTAATTTGTTCATAATGGTTAATTATTTTATATAGTTGTATGCGAAATTATTACTTTTTCTTTAATAAGAAAATTATTTTTTTCTAAGTTCAAAATTCTGTCCTAAATAAACGCGTCTAACTTGCTCGTCCGCTGCTAATTCTTCTGCTGTACCAGACTTTAAAATGCTTCCTTCGAATAACAAATAAGCTCTGTCAGTTATAGAAAGTGTTTCCTGTACATTATGGTCAGTAATTAAAATTCCAATATTCCGTTTCCTTAGATCCGATACAATTTCTTGAATGTCCTCTACTGCAATAGGATCAACTCCTGCAAAAGGCTCATCCAATAATACGAATTTTGGATTAATTGCAAGTGCTCGAGCAATTTCAGTTCTTCGTTTTTCTCCTCCAGAAAGTCTATTTCCCAATGTTTTTCGAACATGTGTCAAACTGAATTCTTCTAAGAGTTCTTCTAATTTCTCTTTTCTATCAATTTTTGACAAATCTGTCATTTCAAGAATAGCAAGAATATTATCTTCGACACTCAATTTTCTAAAAACTGAGACCTCCTGAGGTAAATATCCTATTCCGAGTTGTGATCGTTTGAACATTGGATAGTGTGTTATATCAATGTCGTCTAAAAAGACTAAGCCAGAATCTGGTTTAACTAAACCTACGATCATATAAAAGGAAGTAGTTTTTCCTGCACCATTTGGGCCTAGTAAGCCTACAATTTCACCTTGGTTAACTTCAATGGATACTCCATTGACAACGTCACGGCCTTTGTAAGATTTTTTAATATGGTTGGTGTGTAATTTCACAAGATAAAAAATGTAAAGTTAAAAATTAAATGACCAACGCGCACGAATACCAATTGGACTCATTCCAGGGTCTAAATGAGTGAGTCTCCAGACTAAATCTACACGTCCAACTTTAAAAATGTTTTCTATTCCTACCGCGGCTTCGGCATAGGGTATCGAACCAAACAATTTTGTGTCAACTGGTAATTCCATTTCCGAAATATTCCGTTCAGATATTGCACCGTATGTAATTCTTCCTGATGTGACCAATCTTAATTTCAGTTTTTTGATCAACGGAATTCTGTCAAAAAAGAGACCTTCCCAATGATTCTCCACAAAACCACCAACGTATTTATCTGAAATAAATTCGAAATAGTTCAACATGTTGAATGCTGAAGTAAGCAACCAATATGATTGATTCCCTTCGTGTACTTTTAAAAATGGGTACGCTGCTGCTCCAAATACATATCCTGCATTGGCGCCATATCGAATCCGTCCTAGAATTCCAATTTGTCGATTATGTTCCATTTGAAATTCAATTTTCTGATAATTATATTGCCCGCCTAAAAGTCCTTTAACTCCAAAAATTCCTTGTAAAGAAAAAATTGGATATTTAGATCTTAAAGTAGTTCTATCAAAAGCACCAGAAATAAATTCTTCATCTTTAGTCCATCTTATTCGAGCAGTAAATTCACTTGTTGTTATGTTTCTTATGGTATCATTAATATTATTGATTGGATTTAAATGAATATAATTCGCGTTGCCTAGGGCTAAATAATCTTTCCATTCGAACGCTCCATATAGTATAAAATCTTTATTAATATCTTTTTCCAAAGAAATTCCCGCTTTTTTCACAAAAGTTAATTTATCTAAAGGCCCAGTTCTGAACAATGTACCAAAAGTCGAACCCATTGAAGCCGCTGAAGGAGATGCACCAATTTGCTGGATGTCATAATTATAATATGTTGTTAACATTCCTCGCTTTTTTGGTGAAATATTAAATCTTATCGATGCCCCATATTTAACTTTATCATCTTTAAACCCATAAGCCATTTTTCCTCCAAATTCTATTCTTCTAGAGAAGTTATTTGACGTACGGATTGCTAATCCTAAACGTAAATTTTCAACAGGGTTGAAACTAATTAAATTAAAAGCATTTCCTAACTCTATTTTCCCCAATGGATAATATCCTGTTGAAGCAAAATAAGTCAGGTTTCTTAAGGATTTAAAAAAGGGGGATTTATTAAGAGAATCTACCATTTCATTAATTCCATTTTCTTGAACACTCAAAGCTACGTGCCTATGGTTCTCCCAGTATTGACTCGACCTTACTTTGGCACTATCGGCAAATTCAACTGTGTTTTCGGATTTATAAAAGGAATCAGGATGTACTTCATTAATTTTAAAATTGGTTCTTGAAGAAAATTTACGACCATAAAATCCATATGCTTTGGAGTTTTTAGTTATGTTAACGTCAATAATCATTTTTTCCTGAGTCAACATCCAAACCTCTTTTGAGACTTGATTAAATGTATGTTCGAAATATAAATCTTGAATATAATTAATATTTGCCCATGGCGAAATGGTAGCAGATATTTGTTTGACAGCGTATGTTGTATCGTGGATCCACATTTCCCCTTGAAAAGTCAAATCTCCAGTTCGTTTTGGAGCAAACCGCAGTTTGTAACACCACTGATTATCTATAAATGTCGAATCCTCTAAATAAAATTTGTAAAAATTTCGGGCATAATCAGAAATCGGACTGATAAATGCTTTATTAAACATATTGATATTATTATCGTAAATATTAATATCAAGGTACATATCGCCCAAGAATTGATTGAGTTGTAAATTTTCTATGCCTGTAATTCGCGTAGCTTCTATGACTTCCTTTTTTTTCTTAGGATTATTTTTGAAATAAAAGTTGGAAACTGATTCACTTAATATTGCAGGTAAAAATAGTTTACCGTTCTCTGCTGAGTCTAGAAAATCCATCACTAAATCTAGTCGTTTTACTAAATTCCGTTCAGTAAATTTATCCCCGATATTATTTAAGTCTAGTTGAACTTTATTATAAACTTCATAATCATACGCCAAGAGTTTTTCTTTATTATTGATATTTTTATTTGCTACGACTCTTTTATGAAGTGTTGTAGAAGGGAATTCATCGGGTGGTTTAACTGTTATTTCACCAATTTCACCAATTCTCGTTGATAGTCTGACATTCATTTCTTGATTTGCATCACGAATAACGGCTTGATGAATTGAGATATATCCGTTAAAAGAGAATTCCAAAGAATCAGTAGCATAATATGTTTCAATTGAATAGTAACCTGTTGAATCTGTCAAAACACCAATTTTAGAATTCCAGAATTGGACTTTAACAAAAGGCATTTTTTCTCCTGTTCCTGCATCCCAAACAGTCCCAAATACTCGGGTTTGTTGACCAACACCAATAAAGGAAGCAAAGGTGAAAAGTATGATAAGGTATTTAGTCATTCTAAAAATTAAATCAGTCTAAGTTAATGATAACAATCATTGACTAATTTATGGTATTAGTCTTTTTTAAGATTTTTTTCAACACGTGCCGAAACAAAAATCCCAATTTCGTATAAAAGGATGATAGGAATCGCAACAATTATTTGTGAAATCACATCTGGTGGTGTTATTGCAGCAGACAAAATTAATACACCAACAATAGCATGTTTTCTGTATTTTTTTAAAAAAGCAGGAGTTACAATTCCTAAACGAGTGAAGATATATGAAATTACAGGCAATAAAAATAATATACCTGAATAGAAAACAGTTGAAAGAATAGTGCTCAAATAGGAGTTAATAGTGAAGATGTTTTGAATTTGCCCACTTATTTTATAAGTTCCAAAAAACTGCACACACAATGGAGCCACAACAAAATAACCAAACAGAATTCCAGTAAAAAACAAAATACTGACGTAAAAAATTATTCCTTTAGCGACTGTTTTTTCTTTATGTTTGAGTCCTGGTTTGACAAATCCCCATATCTGTGCAAAAATAAAAGGAAAGGATATAACGATTCCTCCCATTATACTCATCATGAGGGCATAACTAAATTGGCCTGACATTGAAGTACTTTGGAAGCTTACGGGGATTTCATCAATACACACGCCCAGCCAACTGCACATTACTCTAAAAGTAATGAAAGTAGGCTCTTTCATAGACATAAAAAAAGTATTCATGATCCATTCTTGAAACCAAAAAAGAACAGTTGCAACAACAATTATTGAAATTGAAATTTTAACTAACCTCCATCTTAATTCTTCAAGATGATCTAAAAAAGACATATTTTTATCTTCACTCATATCGATTGCAAAA
>JBILYS010000294.1:0-3264 GCA_044377625.1 Crocinitomicaceae bacterium | reverse complement strand
GACAAATATATCATTGTCAATAGTGGTAGAAGTCTATTCATTAAAGTGGTCAATTTTGAAATGAGAATTTATTTTTCTAAAATAATGACGCAAAGTTACTTATAAAGTTGCCCTTGAATTGTCTTAGAAAATCAATTTAAAAATAAAAAACACAATCAATGAATATTCATTATGATTTAATGAATATTTAATGGTTTCTATTGAATATTAACCTAATAATTTTATAAACATAATTTAAAATTAAAAACTTAATCGTTTTTAATAGGATGCATAAAAAAAGGGAAGTTTTCACTTCCCTTTTTTTTCATTTTATCCATTTTTTATCGCACTAAATTCACATGCCCAACGATCATCTTTCTTGCGTCGTTGATTTTAGTTTTAAATTCAATTTTCCATGTGTAGGTTCCGTCTTCACACAATACAATTTCACCATTAGAGCCATAACTTCCATTCCAGCCTATTGAAGCATCATGGGATTCAAAAATCACTTCCCCCCATCGGTTAAATATCAGTAACGTATAATCATAAGGGTCAAAGCCTGATGTAAATACTGGTTGAAAAACTGGATTGTAATCATCGTCGTCCGGAGTAAAGGTATTCGGCACATAAAACAATAATGCTTCATTTATCTGAATTGTAGCATACGCTGTATCTGCACAACCAAGCGGAGTTGTAGCAATTAATGTAATAACATAAGTGCCTTCCTGTTCCAAATAGGTGTACAACGGATTCACAACATTTGTCAAAGGCGAATTATCGCCCAAATCCCAGCTATAATCACTCGCACCAATTGAATTATTTGTAAATAATACTTCAGTGTTAATTGTTGACATCACAGATTCTGAAGGTGAAAAAGCTGCAATAGGATATGCTTCAGTGCAAACAATATCTATCGATGTAAATGAATTTGTACAACCATTTATATCTGTCGTTGTTAAAGTTATATCATAACAACCAGGCTGATTGAAAGTTGTAGATAAAGGACCACAACCTGTAAGTACCTCTCCATTACTTATTGTCCAAACACAATTAACAGAATTCGGTGATGTGTTTGTTAAACTTGTTGTAAGCGGCACACATCCTAAACTAGCACCCGGCATAAAACTTACAGCAGGCAAAGGATTCACCAAGATCGTCATCTGATCAGTATTTGTACACCCAAATGCTGTTGTTCCAGTTACAGTGTAGGTTAATGTACCAACTGATGGTGTAAATGTGACACCATTTGAAACACCATTATCCCAAGTATATGTAGTTGCTCCAGATCCTGTCAAAGTTGCAGTTTGATTTTCACATAGCACTAAATCATTGCCGGCAAAGACATTTGGTATTGGATTAACTGTCACAATTACCTGATCAGTAAAAGTGCAACCAAAGGCAGAAGTTCCAGTCACAGTGTATGTAGTTGTTGTTAAAGGGACAAAAGATATTCCATTTAACACTCCATTATCCCAAGTATACGTTGCAGCACCTGATCCAGAAAGTGTTACAGACACGCCCGCACAGACTGCTTGATCAATCCCTGCTCCAACAACTGGTATAGGATTTACAATAACGTCAACTTGGTCCGTTGCAACACAATTGGCACCACTTGTTCCTGTTACGGTGTAGGTTAAAGTTCCTACAGCAGGAATAAATGCAACTCCATTTGTTATACCATTATCCCAAGTATAAGTATTCGCACCTGTCCCAGTTAATGTTACCGTGGTACCAAAACATACTGTTTGATCTACTCCTGCATTTACTACTGGCAAAGGATTAACTGTTACGATAACTTGATCAGTGTTAATACATCCATTCCCATCAGTACCAGTAACTGTATATGTCGCAGTCGCAACAGGTGAAAATGCCAAAGCATTAGTAATACCATTATTCCATGTATACGTAGATGCTCCTGAACCTGACAAAGTAACTATTCCTCCAATACAAGTCACTTGATCAAGACCAGCATTTACGGGAGGGAGTGGATTTACTGTGACAATAACTTGGTCTGTATTTATACAACCATTGACATCAGTGCCGGTAACTGTATAGGTATTTGTAATTGCAGGTGAAAATGCAATTCCATTCGTCACACCATTATTCCAAGTAAAAGTAGATGCACCTGAACCTGAGATTGTAGTAGAAGCACCAATACAAATAGCTTGATCCAATCCTGCATTAACAATTGGTAAAGAATTAACTGTAATAGTTGACTGATCTGTGTTAATACATCCATTTACATCCGTTCCCGTCACAGTATATGTCATTGTCGCTGCTGGTGAAAAAGCAACATTGTTCAAAACTGCATTATTCCATGTATAACTAGATGCTCCAGAGCCATTAAGTGTAGCAGACGCACCTATACAAATTGTCTGATCCAAACCTGCATTCACAATTGGTAATGGGTTTACTGTAACAACAACTTGATCTGTATTTATACAACCATTTGCATCCGTTCCTGAAACAGTATAAGTCAACGTTGAAACCGGAGCAAAAGCTAAAGTATTTGTTATACCATTATTCCAAGTATAAGTAGATGCATTTGCTCCTGATAATGTAACTGATGCGCCAATACAAATTGTTTGGTCCAAACCAGCATTTACTAATGGTAGTGGGTTTACTGTCACAACAACTTGATCTGTATTGAGACATCCATTAATATCTGTTCCAGTAACTGTATATGTATTTGTAATTGCTGGTGAAAAAGCAACAGCATTTACAACACCATTATTCCAAGTATATGTTGCCCCTCCTGAACCCGAAATTGTTGCAGATGCTCCAATACAAATTGCCTGATCCGGACCTGCAATAATTACAGGTAGTGGATTCACTGTTACAATTACTTGATCCGTATTTACACAACCTAAAGCAGAGGTGCCAGTTGCAGTATATGTTACAGAACCAATTGCTTGTGTGAATGAAATTCCATTAGTTACACCATTATTCCAAGTGTATGTTGAAGCTCCAGCACCAGATAAAGTTGTTGCTACACCAGTACAAACTGCTTGATCAATACCTGCATTCACGATAGGCAAAGGATTTACAACTAAAGTTACATTCGCAACACTATCACAACCTGTTGCGAGTATAAAAGTTTGAGAATAAATACCCGCAACTGTTTGAGGAACTCCATGAATTACTGAAGATTGACCTTGACAAATAGTATTCGTGAAATTGGCTGTTATTACAGTATTTTCAACAATAGGGAAAACTGGTGAAGTTCCAATACATCCAAAACCATTTGTCACTGTTACCGAAATTGGATTATTTGCAATAGTTGCA
>JBILYS010000293.1:0-3272 GCA_044377625.1 Crocinitomicaceae bacterium | reverse complement strand
TGTGCCGCTGAATCTCACTGAATTCGGACTTTTCACGTAATATTGCTATTTTGCTAAATTGCACAGATGATGTTATAAATTGATTGTATTTTTTGCAAATCAAAACCATAATTTCATAATCAAGAAACTAATTTATTTTGCTTTTTTGATTTCATTAAATATGCTAATTTTGCAGCACATTAGTATGTATGAAGAAAGAAATCACATTCATCGTTAATCGATCGGAAATAACTGCAGGAACAAGAGGTGCTTCTTTAGGTCCAGATGCAATTTTTACTGCTGCAAGAGCAAAAAATAGTACTTTTTTTAATGGGTTTGAAATGTTGGAGATACCAACGTATAACAACCTGTTGGACCAACCTGTGAAACATCCTTTTGCAAAAAGAATTGAAGGGTTAATTAACATCTATTCAGCGTTAACCGATACGGTTTCAACTGAATTGTTGAACGCTAAATTTCCTTTTATTTTGGCTGGAGATCACGGTTCTGCAGGAGGAACAATTGCTGGAATCAAAAAAGCTTTCCCGGATAAAAGATTGGGAGTTATTTGGGTCGACGCCCACGGAGATTTGCATACACCTTATACAACTCCTTCAGGTAATATGCACGGAATGCCTTTGAGCACTGTAATCGGTGATGACAATTTAGAGTGTAAAATAAACGATGTTCCAACGGAAACAGTTGCACTTTGGGAAAAACTCAAGAACATTGGTTTTGAAGGTGCAAAAGTAAAACCAGAGGATTTGATTTTTATGGCCGTTCGTGATCTCGAATCACAAGAAGTAGCGCTCATTGAACGATTAAATATCAAGAATTTTACGGTTGCCGAAATCAATGAAAAAGGAATTGAAACAATTGTAGAAAAAGCATTGGAACAATTAAATTCATGTGAGTTGATTTACATTTCGTTTGATGTAGATTCAATGGATCCAAAAGCAACTTCATACGGTACTGGGACACCAGTTGAGAATGGGATTTTTCCAAATCAAGCTGAACAAATTTTGAATGGTTTATGTCAATCACCAAAAGTTGTTTGCGTGGAATTCGTGGAAGTAAATCCATGTTTGGATGAAAAGAAAAATAAAATGGCCGAAGTTGCTTTTGATTTAATTGAAAGTTTGGTCGAAACAATAAAGAAGTAAAACAGAATGGAACAAAATTTAAAGGAAATACTCTTAAAACATTCAAACGAATTGTTTGGTTTACAAGTAGAAGAGCAATTAATTCAATTTCAAAAAACCCGTAAAGAGGTGGAAGGAGATTTGACACTTGTAATTTTTCCTTTTGTAAAATTGCTGAGATGTTCACCGCTTGAAGCTGGAGATAAAATCGGAAAATTTCTAATGGAACAAAATAGTTCTATTCAAAAATATGAGGTTGTTAGCGGTTTCTTGAATTTTGTGATATCACCTGAATTTTGGATCTCAAAATTGAATGCTATTCATCAAGAAGCTTCATACGGCTATGCAAAAGAAAATTCTAAGCCATTAATTATGGTTGAATATTCGTCGCCAAACACGAATAAACCATTACATCTTGGACATTTAAGAAATAACTTTTTAGGATATGCTGTTTCAGAAATATTGAAAGCGAATGGTCATTCTGTGATTAAGACACAAGTAATCAATGACCGTGGAATTCATATTTGCAAAAGCATGTTGGCGTGGGAGAAATTTTCTCCGTTAAATGAAAAAGGGGAGAGAGAAACACCTCAAAACACTGGTTTAAAAGGTGATAAATTAGTTGGGAAGTATTATGTCATATTTGATCAACAATTTAATGCTGAAGCCAAAGCAATAATTGCTGGCTGGGAATCTGGAGATTTCACTCATTTTTCAGAGGATATAAAAACTGAATTTAACCGACTAGAAGAAGCGAAAGTAGGAAAAGACGAAAAAGCTGTAAAAGGCTTGGATGAAAAAATCAAAGATCTTGCTAAAAATCAAACCACTTTGATACGTGAAGCAAAAGACATGTTGATTAAGTGGGAAGCGCGTGATCCACAAGTATATTTATTGTGGACAACGATGAATAATTGGGTTTACGCAGGATTTGATGTTACTTATAAAGCAATGGGCGTTGATTTTGACAAATTGTATTATGAGTCAGAAACATTCCTGCTGGGAAAAGATATTGTTTTAGAAGGATTGAAAAAAGGAGTTTTCTTCAAAAAAGTAGATGGTTCTGTTTGGATTGATTTAACTGCGGATGGTTTGGATGAAAAACTTGTTTTACGTTCGGACGGAACTGCTGTTTATATGACACAAGACATCGGAACAGCTATTGACCGTTTTAACGATTATCCAGCATTAGATGGGATGATTTATACCGTAGGAAATGAGCAAGATTACCATTTCAAAGTGTTGTTCTTGATTCTTGAAAAAATGGGATACGCTTGGGCGAAAAATTGTTCCCACCTTTCTTATGGCATGGTCGATTTACCAACAGGGAAAATGAAATCTCGTGAAGGAACTGTTGTTGATGCGGATGATTTGATGCAAGAAGTTGTGGATAAAGCAACTGAAATGACAAGAGAACGTGGTCATTTGGAAGGAATGTCAGAAAATGAGAAAAATGACTTGTTCAATTTGATTGGAATGGGTGGCTTGAAATATTACCTTTTGAAAGTTGATCCCAAAAAACGCATGATGTTTAATCCAGATGAATCGATTGAATTGAACGGCAATACAGGTCCTTTTATTCAATACACGCATGCTCGAATAAAATCGTTGTTGACAAAATCTGCAGCAATGGATTTAGATAAAGCAACGGATTGCAAAAACATAGAAGACGTAGAAAAGGAAATCATCAAGTTATTGGTTGAATATCCAAGTATCATTGAAGAAGCAGCTAAAGAGCAATCTCCAGCTGTGATTGCTAATTATACGTACGAACTTGTCAAAACATACAACAATTTTTATCAAACCATTCCAATTTTAATAGAAGAGGATGAAATCACAAAACACATGCGCTTAGTTATGAGTGTGAATGTTGCAAAAGTGATTAATTCAGCAATGAGATTGTTGGGAGTGAGAGTTCCGGAACGGATGTAGGTTGAATTATCGTCTACATCTCAACTATCAATCGACGTTCGACGAACAAGAAATATTTTACCAATTATACGTTCTAAAGCCAAACAAAGGCAATCCGCAACTATTGTAGATGTTTCCAATTGAGAAATTGTGAAAACAATAGCGCGCAGCAATAGGATTTACAACTTGTTCTGAACTTAGAGAGATTGTATTGTTTGGATTTAACAGTGCATTTGCGGG
>JBILYS010000292.1:0-3273 GCA_044377625.1 Crocinitomicaceae bacterium | reverse complement strand
CTCGTCATTTCTCCTACAACGCGAGCAGGAACGAATGCAGCGAATAAACTTACAAATACCATGAATAAAAGATTCGACTTCGAAGGAGTACTAAAACGAGGATGAACAGAAGAAAATACTCTTGGTAGTAATCCGTCTTTTGACATTGAGAAGAACACACGTGATTGTCCCATCAACATTACCATTATTACAGAAGAGTATCCTGCTAGAATCGCAATTATAATTGCTTTATTCAACCAAGGATATGCAGGTATAATAACTCCATCTGGTCCAGCAGTTCCCATGTGATCAATTGCAACGGCAACTGGTGCAATTCCATCTGCTCCTTTAAAATCAGTGTAGTGCGTCACTCCTGTCATTACGTGGGCAAAAAGAATATATAAAACTGTACAAATAGCCAAAGAAACTAATATACCAATTGGCATATCACGTTTAGGGTTTTTGGCTTCCTGAGCTGCAGTAGAAACGGCATCAAAACCAATATAAGCAAAGAATATTATTCCAGCGGCACGAATTATCCCACTCCAACCATAGCTTCCAAAATCTCCAGTATTTGGTGGAATATATGGTGTATAATTTTCAGAATTAATGAATCCCCATCCTAATGCAATAAATGTAAGGACCACTAATACTTTTAATAAAACTATAATAGCATTGACTTTAGCTGATTCTTTTGTCCCTCTAATCAACAGCAAAGACATTAAAACCACAATAAATATTGCAGGTAAATTGATGATTCCGCCATCTTCGAAAGGAGAAAGTGTTAAGGATGTGGGTAGGTCTATACCGACATCGTGCAGTAATTTGACTAAATACCTGGACCAACTAATGGAAACGGTGGCGGCCCCAACGGCGTATTCTAACACTAAATCCCATCCAATTATCCACGCGATGAATTCTCCCATTGTTGCATACGAGTATGTGTATGCACTACCTGCTACAGGAATCATAGATGCAAATTCCGCATAACATAATCCTGCAAAAGCACATGCAGAAGCTGCAATAATAAATGAAATTGTAACTGCTGGTCCAGCATTATCTGCAGCTGCTCCACCCGTAATTGAGAAAAGACCTGCGCCTATTATTGCACCAATTCCAAGAGCGACTAATGATCTAGCTCCTAATGTTCGTGCTAAACCTCCTTTTTCAGAAGCTTCATTTTGAAGATCAGTTATAGATTTTCTTATCCAAAGATTTGCCATAGTTGTTTTGTAATTCAAGCTTCAAAGAAATATTCATCTTGAAGCGTTTAGTTTATGATTAACGTAATTTTCAGTTTTAAAAAGACAAGTTTACTTATTTTTTAGTAAATCCAATGTATTTTCTAAAGTAAGTGGTTTATAATTCAATTCTCTTTTTGCTTTTGTTAGATTGAACCCAGTTTTTGGTGGTCTTTTAGCTGGTTGATTTAAATCTTTGCTGTTTGAGCGACTTAAATTTTCTGTTGAATAAGAAAAATGATTCGCTATTCGATTTACAATTTCAAAAATCGACATTGATTCTGGTCCAGAAATATGAAAAATTCCCTTTTTGTTGCGTTTACAAATTTCTAAACAAGCCCAAGCCAAATCAAAAGCCCAAGTTGGCGCACGAAATTGATCGTCAATAATTGAAAGTTTATCACCATTTGCTAAAGCATCTTTGGCCCAACAAATAATATTTGATCGCGATAGGTTATTTCCAGTTCCATAAACTATTATCGTTCGTACTATTGACCAATCTCTATATTCAGCTTCAATTAGAATGTTTTCCGCATGAACTTTTGATTTCCCATAAATACTTAATGGATTCACATCGTCTTCTTCGGAATAATCTCCTTTTTCACCATCAAAAACAAAATCAGTTGATAGCAATTGAAAATGAGCATTCATTGACTTTGTAGCGTTAAAAAGATATTCAACAGCTTTGGTATTGACAATATTACATTCCGCTTCGTTCTGTTCACAGTAGTCAACATTTGTAATTGCTGCAGTATGAATAACATGGGTTGGTTTATATGCTTCAAAAAGAGAATAAACCTCTTTTTCTCTTGTTATATCAAGTGGTCGATAATTAGTCAAAGGACAATCTTCGTTTCTATTTTCACCAAGCGATGTTGCTAGAAAATCAACTCCATTTTTCAAGCAAAGAGCAACAATTTTCTGACCTAATAGTCCATTTGAGCCTGTAATTAATATCCGCATTTAATTCTGATTTATTCCGAAGATTGCGTTGAGTTTTTGAATTTGTTCAGCAGAACCCAGAACAAACAATTGTGATTTAGGTACTACTTCAATTTCAAAATCTGGGTTTATAATGTATTCACCTTCTGGTGTTTTGAAACCAACAATTGTTACTCCTGTCAATCGTTTGGCTTCTAATTGGCCTATTGTTTTATTTTGAAATTCAATTGGTAATTCATTAAAAGCAATTGCTTCAATATTGATACCTCCACTATGGCCTTGAACTTTAATAGCATCCATGAATTCAATAACATCAGGATTACTTATTAACGCGGCCATGTGAGAACCACCAATGGAATCGGGCATAATAACATGATTTGCTCCTGCCATTTTCAATTTGGAAACTGCAGCTGATTCAGTTGCACGAGCAACAATAATCATTCTCTTTTCGATTTCTCTAGCTGATAAAACAACATAAATATTATCTGCATCCTTTGGTAAACAAGATATAATTGCTTTGGCTTGTTTAATATTGGCAGTTTCTAAAATCCCTTGATTAGTAGAATCACCTTTTATAAATAAAAAACCCTCTTTTTCTTCGCTTTCAATCGTTTTATCGTCATTTTCTACGATTACAAATGGTATCCCAAATTGCAGTAAATCCAAAGCAACTTGTTTCCCAACTCTGCCAAATCCACAAATAATCACATGATTTTCCATAGTTTTCATTTTTTTCATGATTTTAAAATCCCGAAGGTTGATTCTATACTCTCCGCCTACTATATAACTTGTTAAAGATGAAATGGTGAATGCGAAAAGCCCAAAACAGGAAATGAGTAAAAAAGCTGTAAACATTCTCCCTTCAACACTCAACTCATGAACTTCCCCAAATCCAACAGTTGACATCGTGATAATTGTCATATAAAAAGAATCGAAAAAATTCCATTTTTCTATCAAAATATATCCCATTGTTCCGACTCCAATAATCAAAAACATGAGAATTAGAAAAAAATAAATCTTTTTGAAAAATTTATAATTAAAAATCATCTTAAAGCTCCCAAATAGTTTTCTTTCGTTTCCGTTGCAACTTAAAGTAATGTTTGTGTTCTAA
>JBILYS010000291.1:0-3277 GCA_044377625.1 Crocinitomicaceae bacterium | reverse complement strand
ACATTAATTCCTTTGTGAGTTCCTTTTGGGGTAGCAACAAGCAAATCTGAATAGTTGAAGGTTGTAAATTAATCTTGGTTATTCCAATTGCAGAAGAGGTAAAGGAATTCATTTCATGTTTTTTCACTGGATTACATCCAGTGAAAAAAATAGTTAACCCCTAAAGGGGTTACATATGAGTATTGTAGAATGATAGCGTTTATGAATTTGAATCTTCGATTTGTTATCACAAAATCTTTTTGTCATGATTTTAAATAAAAATACATGCCAAAAAGGGATTTATTGCATGTTTTTTTCGCTGGATTACATCCAGCGCTAAAAACATATAACCCCTAAAGGGGTTGCAAATTAATCTTGGTTATTCCAATTGCAGAAGAGGTAAAGGAATTCATTTCATGTTTTTTCACTGGATTACATCCAGTGAAAAAAATAGTTAACCCCTAAAGGGGTTGCAAATTAGTCTTTTCGTCGGTTAGCAATGACTCGATTAAGGAATTCATTGCATGATTTTTTCGCTGGATTACATCCAGCGAAAAAAATAGTTAACCCCTAAAGGAGTTGTAAATTAATCTTGGTTATTCCAATTGCAGAAGAGATAATTTAACGGGAAATTTTTAAACAAAAAAAAGGGCAATAAAGAATGTCTTTATTGCCCTTTCGGAAATTTTATATGTATTAGTTTACCATTAATCGTTTTGTTATGTGTTGATTAGCAGATGTTTCAAGAACAACTACATAAACTCCAGCAGAAAGATCAGTAACATTAACGTTTATTTGATTCGTTTTTGCAGCTTGTTCGAAGACAATTTGACCATTCATGTCTTGGATGGAAATTTTAGCAACTTCAACACCTTTCCAAGAAATTGTCGCTGCCTCATTTGCTGGATTAGGATAAACAGTGAATTCAACTTCTGATAATTGCTCTTCATTGATAGTTGCAACGTTCTCACCAAATGTATTATCAAGGAATTGTGAATGTTCTACAAAAGTATTGGTTGATGAAATAGTTGCACCGACAACCACTGAACAGTTGTTTGCATCCAGCACTGTAACTTCATAATAACCTGCACTAAGATTGAATAAGTCTTCACTTGATTCGTTGTTATTCCAAGAATACGTATAATTTGCTGTACCTCCATTAACTGTGATATCAATCATACCTAAATTTCCATCAATTACATTTGTTTGATTTACACTCACACTAAGAATCGTAGGATCAACTAGTTCAATACTTACAGGCTCTGTACATCCCATTGAGTCTGTTATGATTACGTCATAAATACCTGCACCTAATCCTGTTAATTCATACGTATTAGCGCCATTAGCCCAGCTATAAGTATATTGACCCAAACCACCTATCACAGAAAGGTTAATACTTCCATTTTGCTCACCGTTGCAAGTAACTTGTGTTACAGCAGCATTGTAAGACATTGGAGTAAATGGATCTACAGTAACATTTTCAGTCGAACTACATCCATTTGCATCCGTCACTGTAAAGATGAAATTCCCTGCATTCAAAGCTTGATAGTTTAAGTTTGTACTTCCGTCTGCCCAAAGAACAGAATAAGGAGCATCACCAGATAGTGGGTTAACCGCAATAATTTGAGTAGTATTTCCGCATTCGCGAATAACAGTTGACTCAACCACAAGTGTTGAATAAGTAAGTGCAAGTTGAATTGCAGCTTCAACATTTAAACGACCTGTTCCAATCAATCCAGCATATTGAGGATTAATCGTATTAATAACATCAGCACTTAATTTCAATATTTGAACAAGATCAGCAACAGGAAGACAAGGTTTAACGGAAAGAACTAAAGCAGCAGCGCCAGATACATAAGCAGCTGCATACGAAGAACCTGTTCCAGAAATATATACTCCAGAAGCTGTTGAAATTGCAACATCATAACCTGGAGCACTAATATCAACCATTGCATTGTGCTGATGAGTTGATGCAGCATCTCCAATAAAACGTTCGTGGTTATTATTTGGTCCTATTGAAGTTACAGAAAGTACATTATCAAATGATGCTGGGTAAACTAAATAAGATGCATTATTACATGTAGAACCATTTCCTGCAGATGCAACAATCAATGTTCCATTGTTAAATACTTCATTTACGACTTGTTGACCATACGAGCTAAACGTACAACCAGAAACCCAACTAGCATTTACAATCTTTGCACCTGAATAGGTTGCATTCAACATTTCATTGTAGCTCATTCCTCTTAATTGAAGCATACTATTAAAACCAATAGAGCTTTTTCCTGCATTGTTATTCGTTTTTCCTGCAGCTGTAATAGCAACTGCAGTTCCATGAGCAACATTTGAACTAGTAAGATTTGTATCAGCAGAAACAAGTTTTCCAACGAACTCTTCATGATCGAAATCAAAATTTGAATCTGTGATTGCGATTTGAATTGATGAAGAACCCTCAGTAAGTTCCCATGCATTTTGTGCTCGAATTAAACTCAAAGCATAAT
This sequence comes from Crocinitomicaceae bacterium, assembly GCA_044377625.1. GTDB lineage: Bacteria > Bacteroidota > Bacteroidia > Flavobacteriales_D > Crocinitomicaceae > M0103. The sequence goes on along the minus strand of JBILYS010000291.1, from coordinate 797 downwards.
CATTTTGAAAATTCAAATAGAAATCATTTGGCGTATTCAATGTTTCATAATGAGGACCTAACTCAGGGGAAACCATAATCCCTTTAAGATTTGACACTGCATATAAAAGATCAGTTTCATCACATGCACAATCCAACTGATAAACTTGCTGTAATTCAGCGTTTCGAGATGATGGAAAAGCTGGATACATCGCTGAAATTGAAAAACCTGAAATTAATTGATTCAGTTCAACTGAATTAGTTGAAATTATTCCAGCAGTTTCGTGAATTCCTAATGAACTTGCAGAAGGTATTTTTACCCAAACACTTCCTGATTGAGCAGTAACTTTTTGGGTGAATAAACCTCCGAAAAGTAAAGCTCCGAATACGATTGATTTTAATGTAGTAATTTGTTTCATGTTGTTTGTTGTTTGTTGTTTGTTGTTTGATTTGTTGAAACAAAGGTGCGGCAAGTATGATGCTCAGACAAGAAATTATTAGTGCTAAAAATCAATTTCAGGTATACCCACTATATACCTCTAAGTAGATCTACTTAATTGAGTGGGATTATGGCAAAAATCCGTTTAGTAATTGACAAAATGAACCTTATAATACAAGAATTAAAATCGAAAGGATTAGAAATTGTGCCAAACTTTTTAAACAAAAAAAGAGCTAATTCAAAACGAATTAGCTCTTACAAAAGAAGTCTATTTTTTTATTTCCCTGATCTCACTAATCTATGAATAAAAATTTCACCTGAAACAGGATCTGACATTTTCAAATAATAAATTCCTGGTTCAATCTCATTTGTAAAGACTA
>JBILYS010000290.1:0-3290 GCA_044377625.1 Crocinitomicaceae bacterium | reverse complement strand
AAAAGTAAAAAGTAAAAAGTTTGATTCACGATAGCCAAATTCCTTTTTCCTTTTTCCTTTTTTAAAGCGGTATAGAAATTCTAAACGTTGTACCTACATCCATTTGTGATTCGAGTACAAATACTTTCCCATGGTGGTATTCTTTCACGATTCGTTTAACGAGCGATAAACCTAATCCCCATCCGCGTTTCTTGGTTGAAAATCCAGGTTGAAAAATCGTTTTAAGTTGTTTTGGATTTATTCCTTTTCCTGAATCTTTAATATCGATATGTGCCCATTCAGGAGTTTTATGAACTGTAACAATAAGCTTTCCATCGCCTTCCATTGCATCAACTGCATTCTTACAAATGTTTTCTACTACCCACTCCATCAAAGGCGCATTGTGTAAAGCAATAATTGGTTCATCCGAAATAAAATCAAATGTAACTTTTGTAGAAATTCTAGCTCTTAAATAATCGAGTACGCTTTTTACTGTCGCACTTAAATCACCTTCAGTCAATTTTGCACCTGAACCAATTTTCGAAAACCTATCTGTTACTTTTTCTAAACGATCTAAATCCTTGTGCATTTCAATGGTAATCATAGGATCAATATTTTGACCTTCTAATAATTGCGTCCAAGCCATTAAAGACGACAGTGGTGTCCCTAATTGGTGAGCTGTTTCTTTTGCCATTCCGGCCCAAACTTGATTTTGTTCCGCCTTTCTAAACGTGCTGAAAATGAGATATCCAATCAAGATGAATAAACTGATAATAAAGAAAATTATGTATGGGAAATACTGCAATTGTTTTAATTCTGGACTATCATCAAAATACAAATAGTTCTTTTCCCCATTCTTGAAATCGATTAACAAGGGTTCATTTTGTAGCTTCAAATCAGAAATCGTTTTAGGTAAATTAGCTTCCTTCAGTTTTTCCTTATCCAAATTACTACCAATTACTTTATTTGTTATAGCGTCAACCAACAGCACTGGGACTAAACCTTCATTGTTAATTAATTCTTGATTAAAGGAATTCACCAATGCGTTCCGATCTTTTTCTAACTCAACAATTTCCTTTGAATCATTGTAAACATAGGTCATAAAGAGTCCTTCATACACTTCAATTGTAAAAGATGGATTAACGACCTTCCATTTATCTGAAAGCACTAACAGAGAATCCTCAAACAATTTCATTAACTCAGACGATGCTAAATTTGGGTGTAAATTCCGAATGGCTGATGTATCAAAATCAATATTAATGTAACTTGATAATTTGTGCTCATCATCGATAACAATAACAGGAATATCCTTGTTTTCGTTGATGATTTTCAATGGGAAAGTAAAATCTGGAATTTGATCCAAAGGTGTTGCCTTTGATAATTCTTTTGTTGCGTCAATCCAAAGTGTGATTTCTTTGCGTTGCTTTATTCGTAATTGAGTAAATGTTTGATCTGTTAATCGAACCAGTTCCAATTTTTTCTTAATCGCATCTGCCCATTGAGTTGCTCTTTCACGTTCACGATCTCCAACTTTACTAACAATTTTATTGGAAATAAAGAGCGAAGCACCAATCATGATCAATGCAAAGATCAGGAGTACGATTTTCCACTTTTGTTTGTTCGAGTATAAATTCATCTTGTTCAGCGCTAAAATAACGAGAATTTGACACAAAGATTGTTTTGCTCAATAAATCCTTTGAATTAAAAACAAATGAACAGTTGAAATAAAGTACCTTTGGACTTTAATAATTCGTATGAAACAATTTCTTTTAAAACCGCTTCACATCTTCCTCATCGGCATTTTGTTAATTGGAATACCGCTTTTTTTACTCCCAATAAATTTATTTGACGGAGCAATAGTTTACAAATCTGGTATATCAACTATGGTTGAGCCACGACCATTGAGCTTACACTTTGTTTCAGGCTTAGAATACGGAAAAAATTTACCAAAAGAAATTGCTGATTATTATTTAACGGCTAAAGGGTACCTTTTTGCAGCGCTATTTATTTTGGGACTTCCTGCATTAATAGCATATAGAATCAAAATTGGGAAACAGAAAAAAAATGCTTAATTAAAACTAATCTCACTTTTGTAACTCGTGTTACAGTAGGTTAGGAAATCAGCGAGTACATTTGATGAAAATTGACACTTATGAGTTTTTTTGAATCTGTAGTTCATCTTTATAAAAATTACGCAAATTATCTTTGGGATACAATCACTCACCCATTTGAGTATGATAATTATTTCTATTATTTGATTTATGTTTCAATTGCTGTATGGTTACTGGAATTAGCGCTTCCATGGAGAAAAGAACAAAAAATGTTTCGAAAGGACTTTTGGTTAGATGCATTTTACATGTTTTTCAATTTTTACATCTTCAACCTCATCCTATTTGCGGCTTTATCCTCTCTCAGCGCTAAATACTTTGGAAATTTTGTGAATATGCTGGGAATTCCTAAATCAGGAATGATTGATTTATCCGGTCTTTCCTTATGGATTCAATTTCCGATATTTTTTCTTCTTGCAGATTTTGTTCAATGGTCAATTCATGTCACTCTACACAAATTTCCTATACTTTGGAAATTCCATAAAGTACACCATTCCGTAACAGAAATGGGGTTTGCAGCGCATCTACGTTATCATTGGATGGAAACCATTATTTACAGAATAGGATTATTTGCCTTCATGTCATGGCTACTGAATTTTAAATTAGAATATACGTTCTTCTTGCATGCTTTCACTATATTAATTGGACATTTAAATCATGCGAATATTGCATTGGATTATGGCCCATTAAAGTATATTCTCAATAATCCAAAAATGCATATTTGGCATCATGCAAAGGAAATACCGAAAGAACATCCTAATGGAATGAACTTCGGAATAACACTAAGTATTTGGGATTATCTCTTTAAAACAAATTATATTCCACATGATGGCCGCGACATTGAACTTGGATTCGACGGGATTGAAAAATATCCTCAAAGTTTCATTGATTTGCAAGTAGAGCCATTCAAAGAATGAATCAATAATAATTCAAATTACACCTAATTTTTAGTTTCAAATTCTACGAATGAAAGAAAAAAATCTTTTCCAATTTTCTCTTATTGCCTCGTTAACTCTAGGACTCGCTCCATTTTTTCCGCACGCACATATTTGGAAACAATTGATGAATATTTATCATAATCGCCCAATGTTAGGTCTGGATTGGTTCGATCTTGTCATGCATGGAACACCATGGGTTTTGTTTATTATCCTAGGAGTTAGAAAATTAATTGGAAAAGCGAGTTGGTAGTTTGAAAAAGTTGCT
>JBILYS010000289.1:0-3294 GCA_044377625.1 Crocinitomicaceae bacterium | reverse complement strand
GGTTTTATCGTCAAAAATCCCAACTAGCTAAAGCAAGTGCTCAAGGAATTATATACAGAATTTGAAGAAAAAGGATTTATAGCCTGCGATTCTATTAGCGTTGAAAAGTATTCAAGAAAGATACAGGTTGAGAAATTGGCGGAGTTGGTAAAGGAAATCAACTAATTCGTTTAAAAGCAAAATTGAGTCTCAACTCATCAAACGCCCACAAGAAATAGACCTGCCTGGTTCGCCATTGAAAGCGAAGGTGTGTGTGTTCAATACGGAGTGATCAATGCACCAACTTGTATCGTATGCTTCCACATTTAAAATATGCTGCGTTGTAAGCTCAGAATTCAATCTTCTTATCGCACTGAACACCTTCGTTCGCTGCGATTACAACCTACAAACCATAATCATGTCCCACCAGGACTGTGAAACACACGAACGTACCTGCGGGTATGCACGACACAAGGGAGGGAGATGCCGTTCTTACCTGTGTGCGCCATGAAAGCATTCGTGAAGACAACGAATTTCTTTAAAAACGCCCCTGTTTACTAGCATTCTGAAAAACACTTAACGTATATTAACAAGCAAGTAGCTAATAAACACCAATTTGGCACAAGATTTTATAGGACTGTATTTAATATAAACCCACCGACTCAAACTTACCTTGTTGCAATGAGGAGACGCAGAAAATAAGAAGCAAACGAAGCAACACTAAAAAGCAAGAGAAGGAAACTTAATTTAATAATCATGAAAAAGTCTACAAAAAATAAAATGTTGATGTACCAAATGGTTTCCGACATCATTAATGATTACCCAAGTGCATGGTCTGGCATTCCGAAATTCGCAACCACATTCACCACCTTTTCTGCAAAATTTGAAAGCCTCAAGGTTTTAGCAGAAAAAGAACGCGCTTATGTTGTTGGGGTGAAAGATAGTCGCGATTCGTTGCGCGAAGAAACAGCTGAAAACGCAATTCAAATCAGCTCTGCTTTAGTGGCTTTGGCTGCAGAGACAAAAGACATTGAATTGTTATCATTGATGCGCATTACCAAAGTACAGTTGTTGAACCGCTCCCATGCTGATACGGTAATTTTATTGGATCGCATCTTAATTCATGCGCAACAATATAGCATAGAATTAGTCGAATATGGTGTTACGCAAGAATTGCTCAACAAAATGATTTTACTGCGGGATGAGCTTGTGGTAAAGATTCTTTCACCGAGAAAAGCTATTTTGAAGCGCAAAGATACAATCGTGCAAATTGCTACCCTGAGCAGTGAAATAGATTTGTTATTGAAAAACAGTCTTGATAAAATGGTCAACGTTCTGCGCACAGATAATATTCAGTTTTACAATGAATATTTCAATTCTCGGATGGTTTTAAGCTATGGTAACAATTCAGGTTCAATTAATAATACGAATGGCTAATGCAAGTTCAAGTTTACAATCAGAGTTAAAGTCCCTTGTCGCAAGATGAGGGATTTTTTTTTGTTTCCCCCTCAAGAGGGGAGATTATAAAACTCCGAACAGAATAGTGATTAGTGTATTTACTGCGGATCAAGGTTTCCCCCTCAAGAGGGGGACTAAGGGGGAGGATGCAAATAAAACTCAGGGGGAAGAAACTCAAGAGAGATGATTGGGGAGCTCCAAAGAATCAGATTTTAAACAATGAACCGCATGCATTATTTGTTGTGCAACATTATCTATTTGGTTTAACACCTCTCCTTCTTGAAATCGTAACACTGTAAAACCCAATCCAACTAGTTTATCCTGACGATACCTATCATATTCAGGTTTGTTAAAATGAGAATTTCCATCAATTTCAATTATTAAACCCAATTCCTTGCTGAAAAAGTCAACAATGAAATGATCTATTGGTCGTTGTCTATTAAACTTTACTCCTATTTTATTGCTCTTAAGAAGTGCTTTCCAAAGATACTTTTCAGCTCTAGAAACGGATTCGGTTCGCAATTCACGTGAAAATAATTTTAATTCTTTATTGTAAAAGTTATTCATTTTTAATACTTTACTTCAAGTTAAGGAGAAAAAATGGAATCAACGTATACTTCCCAACGACACTTTTGTGTCCTCCCCCTTTATCCCCTTTTTGATGATTAAAGAATCTTTTGCATCCTCCCCCTTTATCCCCCTCCAAAGGGGGAGATTTAAAAAAAAGTAACTACTTTTAATCCATGCTTGTCATCGTAGATTATAAAATGGGAAATCATCATTCAGTCAAGAAAAAACTGGATGGTTTAAAAGTGGAATCAATTATTTCTTCCGATCCAGAAACTATTCTGAATGCAACGAAATTGATTTTACCTGGTGTTGGTCATTTTGGGAAAGCGATGGAGAACTTACGATCCATGAATTTGATTGCTGCTTTAAACGAAGCTGTTTTGATAAAAAAAACTCCGATTCTTGGAATTTGTTTGGGCATGCAGTTAATGGCGAAATCGAGTGAGGAAGGCATCTCGACTGACGCTCGATGCACTTCCTCGACTGACGCTCGATGCACTTCTGAAAATAAACCAAGGACATCGAGCGAAGTCGAGATGGGATTTGGTTGGTTTGATGCAGATGTAGTGAAGTTTAAGTTGAATGATACGTTGCGTTTTAAAGTTCCGCACACTGGATGGAATACCATTTCTATTGAAAAAGAATCGCACTTAATGAAAAATATCCCCGTTGATTCTGAGTTTTATTTTGTTCACTCGTACTACATGAAAGCAAACGATTCTGCAGATGTACTTAACTACACGGAATATGGGACCCCTTTCGCCTCTGCTATTTCAAAGGGAAATATATATGGATTTCAGTATCATCCCGAAAAGAGCCACGATGTTGGATTACTTTTATTGAAGAATTTTTTAGAATTAAGCTAATTATGTGGAGACCACGTATCATACCAGTTCTATTGCTGCAAAAACTATCCTTGGTTAAAACGCAACAATTCAAAAATCCAAAATACATTGGAGATCCTATTAATGCAGTTAAAATTTTCAATGATTTACGAGCGGATGAATTGGTGTTTTTGGACATTGAAGCCTCGAAAGAAAAGCGATTGATTTCACTTGATTTTGTTAAAAATGTTGGAGAAGAAGCAAATATGCCTTTTGCTGTTGGCGGTGGAATTCGCTCAATAGAAGATATTCGTTCAATTATCACAACTGGTGCTGAGAAGGTGGTTATCAATTCTTACGCAGTCGAAAATCCAGATTTCATACGAGAAGCAAGTGAAACATTTGGTTCTTCAACTATTGCAGTTTGTATCGACGTAAAAAAGAAACTCTTCGGCGGAATTCA
>JBILYS010000288.1:0-3307 GCA_044377625.1 Crocinitomicaceae bacterium | reverse complement strand
ATCAATTATCCTACATTCATTCACCAAGCTTGCTTGAGAGAAATTTGGGCATGAAAAAATCTGTTTACCTCTATTTCAGAGGGAAACGGGTTTAGAACTCCTTAAGCCTCCCTCAAAGGATCTTTAATCCTACATTCATTCACCAAGCTTGCTTGAGAGAAATTTGGTCATGAAAAAATCTGTTTACCTCTATTTCAGAGGGAAACGGGTTTAGAACTCCTTAAGCCTCCCCCTCAAAGGATCAATTATCCTACATTCTCCGCAAGAATTATTAAACCCGTTTCAACTTCAGTTGGAACGGGTTTTTTTCTCTAATGATCTCACTGATAAGCAAAGACGCACTTCCAAATTATAAACATTTATCCCAAAATTGGAAATTTGACCTGTTTTAAGAATTGTTAAAAACCCTTATATCAGACGTTTAGATATTATGGAATATGCTTTGGTATACGCGTGGGCGCACGCATCAACTTATATATTGAAGTTGCTAAGGCTACTACTTTCTTTAGCTATTTGATGTTTGAATGATTAAATTTTTATGAAGCTACTTCTGATGACACTTCTGAATGTTATAAAACAATTCAAGGATTTAGGATCCTTCTGTTTTGTGCATCCGAAAAGTAGCCATGAGTTCAAGCGTTCTTTGAACATTGAATCCTTCCAATTTATTTTCTTTCCGCGCCTAAGTGTTTCCTCGTGGTCAACCATGGTTAAACTGCGTAAAGTTTTCGATGCGTTCTTCGTATGCATTTCCCGAATATCTGAAGGCTTGAACTTTCGCGCCGAAAAGAAAGATCAATTTATGCTACTCAACGAATACAAGCTCTCTAACTCAAAATTTCATCAGTCCCTTGTTCAAGGCGACCTGACCTTTTCCAATTCATGATTCGATCATCACAACATAGCAGCAATTTACAAGCATCTTCATGGCGAAAGGCCATGACGGGTTTGGTTGTGTTGTTGGGTGTGGTGGTTGTTTTGTTGGGAAGTGGGAAGGCTTGGGGGCAAACAACTTATTATTGGGTAGGGGGAACAACTGCTTCGGATGTTATAACTGCCAGTAAATGGGGATCAGCACCAGGAGGATCTGCTATTGCCTCGCACACACCAACCGGAACTAATATTTATATAATAGATGGAAATGATATAGATGGTACGGGTTCAACTAATACAGGTACTGTTACGTTTTCATTAGCTGCTGGTAGAGTGATGGGGCAACTTAAAATTATTAATAATGCAAATGTAGTTATCCAGTCAAGTAGTGGTACAGCTAGAGCAATTACAATTGGTAATACAACATCATCAATATCTGGGGACGATTTTGTAATTCAAAGTGGAAGTACATTAACGATGAACAATGCAACAAATGAAGGTCAGATTGCATTTACAGGAACTGGTTATACAGGGGATATTTCTGGGACTTTAACCCTTGGTGGAAGTACAACGAACTTAGTTACAACAACTGGCGGCACAAGTACATCTGTTACTGTTTCTAGCACTGGTATTGTTAATCTTACCGGAACCGCAATTTCATTAGTGGGATCAGTCGCTACTTTAACTTTTTCAAATGGCTCTACTTGTAATGCTAGCGGTGCAACAACTGGTGCTCCTCCAGTTCCTTTAGCAACTTGGGGTGCTACTTCAAACCTTAATATTACTGGTGTTACATCTTCTGCCACGGGACCTACTAATGCTGCACAAACTTTTGGTAATGTAACATACAATTGTACAGGAGCTTCAGCAGTTATGAGTTTTTGGACAACAACTACAACAGCCATTGTTCAAGGTAATTTAACTATTACTGCTACTAATACAGGTACTTTTAGAGCTTTAACATTGGGTTCATTAACCGTACAAGGTAATTTAATTGTAACTAATGGAAATTTTCAAGTCGCAAGTTCTACAGGCGTTTTAACTGTCAATGGTAATGTAAACATAAATGGAGGTACTTTTAATATTGCAAATGGCGCTGCTGTTTTAAATATAGCCGGAAATTTAGCTCAAACTGGTGGAACTTTAACACAAACCACAGGTACAGGTAAAATTGTCTTTAATAAATTAACAGGTACACAAACCTTTTCTCAAATTGCAGGAAGTGTAACAAATAATGTCTCGGTTGACATAGGTACAGGTTCTACAACCAATACATTACAACTTGCATCAGCAGTTAATCTTGGCACAGGTACTGGCACTTTAAGAGTTTTAAGTGGTTCGGCATTGGATTTTGCAGGCTTTGCATTTACAGGTAGTTTTTCTACAACCATTAATGGAACAGGTGTTTCTAGTGCGGGCGCCCTAACAAATAGCTCTGCAACAGCCGTAACCTTTGCACGTGCAATCACTTTAGCAACTGCATCAGAAATTGAGGCAACATCAGGTAATATTTCATTAACCGGTACTATCAACAACGGCGGTTTTATACTTACCGTTGATGGAGCAAATGCCGTGAATATTGGAACTGCTGTTATGTCCGGGACCGGTGGTGTTACAAAAAATGGTACGGGAATTTTAACAGTAAGTGGTGCACATACCTACACCGGCGCTACAACAATAAATGCTGGTACATTAACTTTAGGCGTTGCTAATGCTTTACCTATCACATCATCGGCCGGTCTTATTGGTTTTGCTGCTGGTGCACCAACTTTCAATCTTGGTTTATTTAATTTAGGATCAAGTACAACAACTGCAAACTCTGCAGGTGCTTTGGATTTTGATGTTAACACAATAGTTAATCTCGGTGCAAGTGGAACTAATAGATACTATTTCAAAGCATCCAATGGACAAACATGGAATGCAACAACCATCACCATTAATAACTGGACAGGAACTGCAGGATCAAGCGGTACAGGTCGTAGAATTTTTGTAGGGAACAGCGCCACTGGGTTAACAGCAGGACAATTGGCGCAAATTACATTTACTGGATATGGTCTTGCGACTATTCTTTCAACAGGAGAAATTGTTCCGATTGGTGCTTGTGTAGCTCCTGCAACGCAGGCTTTGAACATCACAGCTGGCTCAATAACAGCAACAACAGCATCAATAAACTGGACAAATGGTAGTGGAGCGGGAAGAGTTGTTTATGTTAACACAACGAATTCATTTACAGCGCCAACGAATGGATCCAATCCAACAGCTAATACTGTCTATACAAGTGGTCAGCAATGTGTGTTCAATGGAACAGGTTCCGGTCCTGTTGCGCTTACTGGCCTTGTTTCAGGAACTACCTATTGGGTTAGGGTTTATGAATATTGTTCGCCTCAAATAAACTATCAAACAGCGACAGCGACAAATAATGAAACTAGTTTTA
>JBILYS010000038.1:0-9398 GCA_044377625.1 Crocinitomicaceae bacterium | reverse complement strand
AGACCCTTACCAATCATGGTTTGTGATGTATGTTAATGCAAATGGAGGTGAATTATGGGCTACAAGAGATGCAATGCGACTTTCTGTTTTGGAGCCTAATTGGAGAAAAATTGCTTGTGGCATAGGAACATATAATTATGCAAATATTGATATTGAATTTTCTAAAGACCTTAATCAATGTTATGTTTCTGCAGGAACTGGAGTTTGGAGAATAGATGGTTTAGGAAGTGCTTATGGTTCAGAGCCTAATTTTAACACGAAAGTTGGATATGGAAATCTTATTGATGCAGGTGCTTTTGTAATAGGAACTACTTATCAAATTGTAACTGTAGGTACTACTAATTTCGTTGGAATTGGAGCTGCATCAAATGCAGTTGGTACTGTATTCGTTGCAACAGGAGCTGGAATTGGTTCAGGTGATGCATTTATTGCACCAACAGCAACGAGTAAAACTAAAATCACAACAACTTCATATGAAGGAATTGCGGTGAATCCAAATGACCCTACTGATTTAATTTTATTTGCAGGTTTCTCTGGAAGTAACAAAAGATGTGACAATGCAAATACAGCAACAAATGATGCTACTTTAAATGACGTTGCTCTTGGCTCTATAACTTCTCCTTCAGTTGCTTGTTATGATGGAATTATCGATCGTGATAATGCTAATATCATTGCAGTTGCAACATCAGAAGGTGTATTTGTAACAGAAAACGGTGGTACAAGTTGGGCGGATATTTCAACAGGTTTCGAAGGAACTCCAGTATATGAAATACGTCAATCATGGAGAACATGGAATGAAGGCAATCGTCGTCCAGGTGAAATTTACGCTGGAACTCATGGTCGTGGAATTTGGACTTCAGCTTCTTATTTAAGTGTTGATGAGAATAATAATAATTCGAACATTTCAGAAACGTTGAAAGATAAAATGATAATGTATCCTAATCCAACATCGGATAATACAACATTAGTATTTAATTTAGATCAAGTTTCAGATGTAACTGTTAAAATTTATAATCTTTCTGGTTCTCTTGTAAAAACCATTACTAAGAAAAATTTAGATGGTGGAAAGCAATCATTATCTCTTGATAGTGCTGAAATGCCAAAAGGAACGTATATTGTTAAAATGAATGCTGGTCAACAAAATGAAACAGCAAAATTCATTAAAATGTAAATTGAATTTATTTATAGTAAAAGGGTTGCTCAAAAGGCAACCCTTTTTTATTTCTAGTTAATTTTCATTCAATAATTAATTCATAAAACTTACATTTGTAGTCAAATAAAAAAAATCAAAATGAGCTCTTACGATATTACAATCATTGGTTCAGGTCCTGGTGGATATGTTGCAGCAATTAGATGCGCACAATTAGGCTTGAAAACTGTCATAATTGAGAAATACAATACACTCGGTGGTACTTGTCTAAATGTTGGATGCATTCCTTCAAAGGCATTGTTAGATTCTTCAGAACATTTTCATAATGCCACTCACAATTTTGAAGAGCATGGAATTGAGTTAAAAGGATTAAAAGCGAATATTACCCAAATGGTAAATCGTAAGAATGAAGTTGTTGCTCAAACTTCTGCTGGAATAAAATTCTTAATGGATAAAAACAAGGTTGAGGTGATAAATGGTGTTGGTTCATTCGTTGATAAAAACACAGTAAAAGTTGTTGACAAAGATGGAAAAGAAACGTTGTTGACATCTAAAAACATCATCATTGCAACTGGATCAAAACCGAACTTTTTTCCAGGAATGGAACCTGATAAAAAACGAATCATCACATCAACTGAAGCATTGAGCATGACCGAAATCCCAAAAAAGATGTTGGTTATTGGAGGCGGTGTTATTGGATTAGAATTAGGATCTGTTTTTGGACGACTAGGAACGCAAATTGAGGTAATTGAATTTGCAAATACAATTATTCCGACAATGGATGCTACTCTTGGGAAAGAATTGACAAGAGTTTTAAAGAAAGAAGGATTCAAATTCAATTTAGAGCACCGTGTTCAAAAAGTTGAAAACAAAGGTAAATCAGTTGTTTTAACTGCATTAAATAAAAAAGGTGAAGAAGTTACTTTCGAAGCGGATTATTGTTTGGTTGCTGTCGGAAGAAAACCATATACAGTAGGATTAAATTTGGAAGCTGCCGGTGTAACATTGAACAACCGCGGTCAAATTGATGTAAATGACCATTTGCAAACCAACATCCCAAATATCTATGCACTTGGTGATGTTGTTCGTGGAGCTATGCTAGCGCACAAAGCAGAAGAGGAAGGTGTTTTCGCAGCTGAACACATTGCAGGACAAAAACCTCATATTAATTACAATTTGATTCCTGGAGTTGTTTATACTTGGCCCGAAGTTGCTTCAGTTGGAAAAACAGAAGAAGAATTAAAGACTTCTGGTGTAGAATACAAAGTTGGCTCCTTCCCTATCAAAGCATTAGGTCGAGCGAGAGCAAGTATGGATACCGCTGGATTAATCAAAATATTAGCAGATAAAAACACTGATGAAGTATTAGGAGTCCATATGATTGCACCAAGAGCTGCCGATTTAATCATGGAAGCAGTTGTTGCAATGGAATATAGAGCTTCAGCGGAAGATATCGCAAGAATTTGTCATCCACATCCTACCTATTCTGAAGGAATTAAAGAAGCTGCATTGGATGCAACTGAAGGAAGAGCATTGCATGTGTAAAAAAAATAAAAGGTGACAATTGTCATTTTTTATTTTCATCAAAAGATATATTTTTGTTAAAATTTTAAACTAAACATTTACTTTTATGAAAAAACTATTTTTCAGTGCAATTTTATTATTTGCAGGTATATCTGCTAATGCTCAGTCTTTCTATCCTTCAGGAGCACAAACAACATCAACATGGTTGTATATTGACATATGTCCTGTAGGAGGTTGGGGAAATTATCTCAATCCAACGACCGGTAATTCTGCAAACGCAATTGACGAAGCTGAATTAGATTATGTTTCCAACTATTGGGGTGATGCTTATGACGGTGCATTTGAATTTTTTGTAAATGTAGGCGATAGTTCTTACACAGAAATTGGAACAGTAGATACAACAGGAACTACTATTACGCTTCAAGAACAATTAATTAATGGACTTTATATTTCTAAACAGTATTTCTTTAGTCCTAATGTACCAGTTGTAAGAGTAAATTATATTATGCGTAATCCAACCGCAAGTGCTATCACTAGTAAGTTTGGTATGTATACAAATTTAGGTTCTGATAGCGATACCAAATTAGATTCAAGTTCAACAGATGGCCTGGTTCTTTCTGATTCAGATCGTTGGATGATTACAACAGACTCATTATTTACTAGTGACCCAACATTAACATGGGTTCGTTTTGGTCCGGGAACTATTGAAGCAACACCTTGGTTTGGTCAAAAACCTGAATTAGGTAATGGTTATTTTGAAGATACTATCTTAGTAACTATACCTGCAAATTCATTCAAAACAATTTTACAATTCAACAGAATGGATTCAACAATTACAGCAGCAAGAGCTAACGCATCAAGTTTCAATACTGCTGCTTCAATGCAAGCTTTGGGTTATTTAGACGGAATGGATTCGTATGACTTAGCAAGTGTTGTAAACTGGGATTTCTCTGCCCTGTATGCAGCAATCCCTGAAACTTACAACGAAGTTAATGATGTTAAAATCAGTCCAAACCCAAGTAAAGGTTTATTCAAAGTTTCATTGAATACTGAATCGCAAATTCTTGTAACGAACTTATTTGGTCAAATAGTTTATTCTAATGCAACAGCAAACGGTTTACAAGTTATTGATTTAACTGATCAAGCAAATGGTGTTTATTTAGTTAAAGTAATTACTGAAAACTCAGAACACATTCAAAAATTGATTAAAGAATAATTTTATCATTGAAAATAGAAAAGCGCCGTGAATCACGGCGCTTTTTTTATTTAATTTCTTTTTGAAACTACTCCTTCACCAAAACCATTTCATCTACCAAGTGCTTCGCTCCTGAATATTTATCCATCACCCACATCACATAACGGATATCAACAACCACATTTCGACAACGGTTTGGGTCAAACATATAATCTGACATGGTACTTTCCCAAGTTCTATCAAAATTAAGTCCCATAAGGTTTCCATTCGCATCAATTACAGGTGAACCTGAATTTCCACCTGTTGTGTGGTTAGAACCTGTGAAACATACCCATAACTCTCCGTTTTGAGCATAATCTCCGTAATCTTTGTTCTTGTGCATTTCAAGCATGCGCGGCAACAATTCAAAATCGGCATTTCCGGTGTTGTTTTTCGCAATGATTCCGTCCAAAGTTGTATGTTCTGTATACATCATTCCGTCCGTTGGAGCAGAACCTTCTAACTTTCCATAAGTGATTCTTAAGGTACTATTCGCATCTGACCAGTGTTTAGCATCTGGGAACATTTCATACTTTCCAGCAACATAGTTTTTCAACAAGGCAGTCATTTGATCATCAAACGCTTGGAAGTTTGGGACAACATTTTCTTTAAAATCAGTGAATAATTTACTAAACAATTTGAATCCTGGGTCTTTTTGCAATTTTGAATTTGATTTTTTATTTAATTTTTTCAAAAAAGCAATGTAACGTGCTTCATTTGTTAAAACAGATTTGGAGAAAATCGCTTTACTCAGCACGTCAACATTTCCACAAGAAGATGTAATTAATTCTGAATTCATTTGCTTCACATATTCAGCAGTCAACAAATCAAAAATTCCTTGATCAACACCAGCATCGTAATTCTTGAAGAAAGCTTGTGCCCCTTTTATCGATTTTTCAATAACGGCAGCCAATTCACCGTTTTCTTCATATTTCGCGTAATTTTTCATTAAATCATCCAAACCACGCGCAAGTTTATAAAATTCTGGCCCTACATATAAATATTCAATTCCCATAGAATACTTGAATTCCCAATCACTTCCTTCACTTACTAGTTTGTTCATCAATGCAACAGACTGGCCATAGGCTTTGTTCCAAGTCTCATTTGTAGCTGCCATATCCGTATATTCTTTCTCTCGTCCAATTTTAATTGACACACCATCTAATTGTTTCAAACCATCTACCTGCCCTATCCACTTTTTGTAAGCATTGGCAATACTTGCTTGTTTTGCAGAATATTTAATTCGAATTTCATCAGAAGAACGCATCGCCGCATCAATCACACTCAATGATTTTTGACGCATTAAAATTCGTGCAGGGCGCTCTTTATCAACAATAAATTTCAAATAAGCCGAAGAAACGTGTTGTTCCGTTTCTCCTGGAAAACCATAAACCATTGTGAAATCGCCCACTTTTCTATCTTTAAATGAAATTGGTAAAAAGTGAAGTGGGGTATACGGAACATTCTTGTCCGAATATTCAGCAGGCTTGTTATCAACCCCTGCATAAATTCTAAATACAGAAAAATCTCCTGTGTGACGCGGCCAAACCCAATTATCAGTATCTCCACCAAACTTTCCAATTGAATTAGGCGGCGTTCCAACCAAACGTACATCTTTGAAAATTTCTTTTACAATAATGTAATAATCATTTCCATAATTGAACGGTTTGATTTCTGCTTCGTAATGTGTTCCTGTGACAGCATCTTTAACCAATTGCTCGATATTTTTGCGCATCGCAGCTTCTCGTACTAAAGGGTTATCGGAAGGATTTATTCCGAACAAAACAGACGCTGTAACATCGTCAATTCGTACCATTCGTGAAGCCGTTAAACCAGGATTCGTTAATTCTTCAGCATGATTTTTTGCCCAAAATCCATTTTTCAAATAATCATGTTCTAAAGAAGAATGCGATTGCACTTGAGAATAACCACAATGGTGATTCGTAAGCAACAATCCTGTTCCAGAAACAAGTTCAGCTGTACAGCCACCGCCAAAATGCATGATTGCATCCTTTAAACTAGAATGATTAACGTCGTAAATATCTTTAGCACTCAATTTCATACCTTTTGCTTTCATATCTGATTCAAAAGCAGAAATTAAAGACGGTATAAGCATTCCTTCCTCACCAAAACAATGAATGAAGGTTGACACTAAAATAACAAACGATAAAAGATATTTTTTCATAATTATAGAATTTGAAGAGCACCAAAAATAGGGATTTTAATGCAATTTATCATTAGAATATCAATCGAATAAATTTCAAGAAAAAGAATCTATTTCAAAAAAAATAGCAACTTTACATTATGGATTTATTGAACTTCATTTTTCGATTGGGCGTATTATTCGCTATTTACGGATTTATCTGGGGAATATTTGAGTTGGGATTGAAATTACTAAGCTCAGGAAGAAGAAAAACACTTACTGAAGAGTACCTCATCAAGGCGGTTAAGTATATTTTTTTGGTCGATGTCACGTTTCTATTTTGTCTAGATCTAGAACACGAGAATATCTCTACTTACAATTTAACAATGGCTGCTTTGGTACTTTTAACCTATTTCATGGGGAAATTGCAAAACAAACAAAATCAATTGGCCATGTTTAAAATGATGGGAACAGGAATGCAACCACCAGTAAACAATTTTAACATCAAAGCCGAAATTGGAATTATTGCATTGGCTATTGCTCTATTTGTATCATTGATTTTCTTCCCAGAAATTGCAAAAAACCCTATCTCCATTTGGTTTCATGAAAGTATATTAAACATTGAAGACACTCCAATTTTTGGTTTTATTTTCAAGGTGATTGGCTTCTTTTTCTTAATCAGTATGTTGGTTAAAATGATGAATGCTATCATGTATTTAATCTCTGGACGGCCAATTGTGCAAGCAACATCTACTTTTCAGAATTTCCAAAATAAAAAGAAGGAGGATGGGTTTGATGATTTTGAGGAATTGGAATAAAAAAAAAAGGAAAAGGAAAAAAATTAAGGTAAAAGGAGGAAGGTGAAAATTAAGGTAAAAGGAGGAAGGAAAAAGTAAGTTGGTTGGAATGCATCACACTGTTCATTTGATAATCTGCACTAACGCTTGATTTCATCAAAGCTTCGCTTTTCTTACTTTTTACTTTTTACTTTTTTCAATATTGCTTCAACTTGTTTTAACAGTGGTTTTACCTCATCATTCACAATTACGAAATCAGCTAAAGGAATTTTTTCTTCATCACTCCATTGCTTTGAGATGCGTTCTTGAATTTCATTAATTGTAATATTATCACGTTTCAAGACACGTTCAATTTTCAATTCTAGCGGCGCAGTTACAAGAATATTATAATCCATTGATTGGTATGCTCCAGTTTCAAAAAGGATTGCTGCCTCATTGAAAACAAGATTTGAGGACTGTTTATTTACCCAAATAGTGAATGCTTCTCGAACTTTGGGATGGATAATTTGATTGATTTTTAAGCGCAAATCATCGTTTGAAAAAAGTTGTTGCGTTAAAAAGGGACGGTTCAATTTACCATCTAGATAAACTTCCGTCCCTAATAATTTTATTAATTCTTCTCGTATTTCGAGATCCGTTTCGACAAGAACTTTTGATTGTTGATCAGAATAATACACTGGAAAATGCATTGCCTCGAGAATTTGTCCAACGACACTTTTCCCTGAACCAATTCCACCTGTAATACCAATCTTTTTCAAACAGATTTATATTTCTTCTACTTCAATCATTTTGAATGGCAACTTGATAATTGCTTGGTAATCTTCTCCTGCTTCTTCCATGTCTTCATCATCTTCCTCGAAATACCAGTTGACAGAAACGTCTGTTCCATCTAATTTCTCCAATTTCTTGAATAAATCTAAAATACACTTTGAAGATGAAGTATTGAAGTATTCCAATTTCATGTCAATGCATGTTGTCGATGATGGTTCTGAAGCATACGAATCAATCCAATCGTTCAACGGCTTATAAAACTCAATAGAATTTTCTGGAATCGATCGTCCTTTAAGTAATAAAACTCCTGATTCAGAATCAAAAAGTACTTCTGGTGTTTTGGCAGATGCCACTAAATGTAATTTTTCCATCATATTCTAACTTAATCAATTTTCACATTCAAGCAAAAAAAGCTTGTTTCTTCATTTATTTTTAAAAACTCAAAACCCAATTTATTTCCAGATTTTCGAGCAATATCTATCATACCCAATCCTGCCGTTCCTTTACTTGAAACCATAGAATTATTCAAACTCAGTTGATAATATTCTCTCAATTCTTCTTTGTTCATGGAGTTTATAATATTCAATTTCGCTTGCAAATCAGATGCTTTATCATTATCAATGTAATTTCCTGTTCGAATAATAAAATGATCTTGCTCTTTTACAATTAGTACTAGCGCAGACTTCCTCTCTATTACTTCCTTTGAAATCGGTACAGGTGTTTCATCAACATGGTGATATAAATTCTGTAAGCATTCCACCAACACATTAAATACTTTTTTACGTGTTCTTGGTGCTTCCTGCAGAGAATCCATTTTAGCTTCCATTATATGAAGAACAGATGTCAATAACTCAGATGTAACAATACCTTTGAAAGAAAGAATTACATTTTCCTCCTCCATTGTACGGTAAAGATTATACACGTTGTTTAGTGACATTTGAATAGTTTCAAAACAAATATAACGAATTGTAATTCAAGACAAACAAAAGAACGATTTAAATATTAAAATCTATTTCTTTAGAAACAGTATCTTTGACCAATGAATTCAAAAGAATGGTTCGCAGACTGGTTTGACACTTCCTATTATCACACTTTGTATAAAAGCAGAAATGATGAAGAAGCATCAGAATTTATTTCTAACTTATTGTCATTTTTGGCAATTGAAAAAGATTCCAAAGTTCTTGATTTGGCGTGTGGAAAAGGACGTCATTCAGTCACATTAAATCAACATGGATACACTGTTCTTGGTGTAGATTTATCACCAAACAGCATCCATCAAGCCAATGAAAAGCAAAATGAAACACTATCGTTTGCAGTTCATGATATGCGGAAAGCTATTGAAGGAGCCAAATTCACCGCTATATTTAATCTTTTTACCAGTTTTGGTTATTTTGACACACTGTGTGATAATGAATGTGTAATCCGTTCAATTCATGAAATGTTGGAAGAAAATGGTTTTTTGATAATCGATTTCATGAATGCACAAAAAGTAATTGAGAATCTCGTTGAGAATGAAGTTAAAGTTGTGGATGGAATTGCCTTTTATTTGACCAGAAACTACGATGGTACACATATCTTTAAAAACATTCATTTTAATGCTGACGGAAAAGAATTTCATTTTACAGAACGTGTTCAAGCATTGAAGGAAAAAGATTTTGTACAACTGCTTACAGAAAATAATTTCGAGATTATGCGTACTTTTGGCGACTTCTCATTGAATGCATTTAATGAAAGAACATCTGATCGTTTGATCATCATTGCCAAAAAAATCTAATGGAA
>JBILYS010000287.1:0-3309 GCA_044377625.1 Crocinitomicaceae bacterium | reverse complement strand
ATCATTTTGTGTTCAGCCATCGTTGGATGATTGTCACAACCGCCCTTGTAGCGTTTTTTGTAGAAATACGAATAAATAGTTTGATCACCAGTTCCATTTACCTTTTGAACAACTTCTGTGATGCATCTTTCAAGGTGTTTTTTGAGTCGTTTATTCGCCATGGGACTCGAACAGCAAATAATCTTGGCTTTCGGATAATAGGTTCTTAACGTTTTTAGAAATTTCAAATAGGTAGAAATATAGATTTCTTCTTTTTGCATTCCATCATTCTGACCTAGTGTGACGCATAATACTTTTGGTTGCTGTGCCGAGAAAGTCCATTTTTCACTCGTCATTTTAAATGCAATTCGATCATACACTTCAGGCATGGTGTTTTCAAGTCCACAACAGTTTCTCGTTAAACCAATGCCTGAAACAGCGCTTAATCGCCAGTTTGCATCGAAACGTCTTGAAATTAACGCTCCATAACTCATGTACGCATTGTGTTGATCAAACCATTTCCCTTGTTTGCATTTAATTTCACTGTCGTCCATTCCATTTCCACACGTAATAGAGTTGCCGATGAATTCAAAAACTGGTTTATATTCTTTATCAAGTGGAATAAGCGTCTTGCAGCGGATACTTTCTAACCGTAAATACCCTATTGCACTTTCCGTGTTTTTACAGACTAAAACAGTGTGAATAGTGTCTTTCAAGTATTTTCCAATGAGAATTTTATTGTATTGTTCCTTTAATTGAATTCTTCGAGGTTGTTGATTGTCTAATACAATTTCAATGTAGTTGTGGTGATTGCCATATTTGACTTGGTCTTCAATGTTTATCTCACAAAAAGTTCCTTCGAATTTCAATTCAAAATAGGAGCCAGGAGCCCAGAAAATTGGATGTAAGCTGTCTTCAAAACCAAATCTTCCTTGAAATGAAATACGTTCATCTCCGCCATTGAATAAGGTACTTCCACGTTTTTGCTTGTCAAATGTGGCTGAACAAGCGGAAAGAATCAATAATAAAATTAGAAATACGAGATTTTTCATGGAGCCCATATTAGTTGTTTTGAAACTAGTTTTCTGCCTTCTTCAAAATATTCTTTCGTTCTCTCAATTTAATGAATGGAACTTCGACTAACTTATACATTGTATGTGAAATTGCAATTGTAAATACCCAGAAAAGGATATAATCGACATACCAATAATCGTTTTGGACATATTTACCACTAAAAGTTCCATTGATTGTATTTTTAATAATCACATTAACAACAACATTCAGATTTACGAGGTACAAAGAATAGGAAATTAAACTAAAATAGGTGATGAAAGCTGTTATTTTGCCACCACTTTTAAGATTTGAAAGGAAAGGTAACATCAAAAATACACCAAGTGATTTAAGGGAAGAGACCCATACAGCGGCATAAATAAGGTAGCTTTTACCCATGTTGTATTTTGTGTAGTATAGAATTCCAATTCCAATAATAAACAACAAAATATTGAATTTATTTTGCCAGATTTTCGGATAATAAAAAGCAATAAATGAAGCGATTACACCATACATGATGGAATCAAGTCTCGGAACAACTGAATATTCAATATTCAATTGCATGTAATTTTTAAATGCTTCAATATCTGCATCTTTACCTGAGAAATTGTATGCATGATACAAGTGCACTCTAAAATAAGTGATTGCAATTACGACAAGAATAGATACGATTAAAACAGTCCATTTCACAGGTGACTTTGTGAAGTAAAGTACTGTAAACATGATAAATGGAACAGTTAAGTAAAACCATTCCTCGATACTTAAACTCCATGCTTCAGCAAAGAAACCAGGACGTTCAGCAAAGAAATTTTGGAGAAAGAAAAAGAATTTATACCAGTCGCTTGGAAGGTTGTTTGGTAAAACGATTGCCGTGTATATCAATAGAAACAGCAATACAACAAAGTATGCTGGTAATGTTCTTAACCATCGTCTTTTCCAGAACTCAAGTAACCCAGCATAATTAGGTTTTGATTTTTCTAATTGTTTGATTAAAATCCCACCAATCAAGAAGCCGCTAAGAACAAAAAAGATAGAAACACCGTCTAATAAAAATCCATACACTTTGATTTTATATTCTTGAGGAACAAAGATCAAGCTATGTCCAATCAGCACCATAATAATCGCAATGAATCGCAATAAATCCAATCCAAAAACACGGTTATGACCTTGGTCTAATTTGAAAAAATTCATGTGTTACTTTTTATTTTTGTGGTATACAAAATTAGTGAATTTTTGTCGTTACAGCTACTTGGTAATGTGATTTGTTAAAGCATCTTTTTGATGAAAAAAAAACGCTCCTGTTTCCAGAAGCGTTTTCAAAATATAAATCAGTATTAAATATTCTCAATAATCATAGCAGAAGCGCCACCTCCACCGTTACAGATTGCTGCGCCACCGATTTTACCACCGTTTTGTTTTAAAACATTGATCAACGTTACGATTACTCTAGAACCTGAATTCCCAAGTGGGTGACCCAATGAAACAGCTCCACCGTTCACATCAACCTTTGCAGGATCTAATCCTAAGATTTTTGTATTTGCAATTCCAACAACTGCAAATGCTTCGTTTAATTCCCAATAATCAACATCAGCAGTTGTTAAGCCTGCTTTGTCTAATGCTTTTGGAATAGCTAATGAAGGTGCTGTTGTGAACCATTCTGGTGCATGAGCAGCATCTGCATAACTAACGATTTTTGCAATTGGCTTCAATCCGTATTTCTCAACTGCTTCTTTAGAGGCAAGGATTAATGCAGAGGCACCATCGTTTAATGTTGACGCATTAGCAGCTGTAATTGTTCCTTCTTTGTCAAATGCTGGACGCAAACTTGGAATTTTATCCAAAAATACGTTCTTGTATTCTTCGTCTTCTGAAATGATAATTGGATCACCTTTTCTTTGTGGAACAGCAACCGGTATAACTTCATTTGTGAATTTCCCAGCTTTCCATGCTTCTGAAGAACGAGTATATGAATTTACTGCAAAATTATCTTGGTCTTCTCTTGTTATATTATGCTCCTTAGCACACAATTCAGCACAAGTTCCCATAGGAACATTACTGTAAACGTCCAATAAACCATCTTTTGTGATTCCGTCTAACATTCCAATATTTCCAAACTTAACGCCATTGCGTCCATCCAAATAATGAGGAACTTGTGACATGCTTTCCATTCCACCAGCAATAACAATATGATTATCACCAGCAATAATTGATTGAGCACCAAACATGATAGCCTTCATTCCTGAAGCACATACTTTGTTTACTGTTGTACATGGAACATTT
>JBILYS010000286.1:0-3319 GCA_044377625.1 Crocinitomicaceae bacterium | reverse complement strand
CGATTGGTCCGATCATGCGACATGGTCCACACCATTCTGCCCAAAAATCTACTAATACTGGTTTGTCTGATTTTAATACTACTTCTTCGAAGTTTGCATCTGTAATTTCTATTGCCATAATTTGTTTGTTTTTAAATTTCGTCTATCGACGGTGATAAAATTAATTCAAATATCTTTTTGACAACTATTTTGCCAATCTTTTTTTTCTGTCAACTTGGCATCCTATTACCAAAAACGGCAAAAATGATTTAACTGTTTTTCCTTTTGTTTCACTAGATTTGTTTTGGCGGGTGTCCGCCAGCTGGCGGACACCCGCCAAAACTAAATTTCGATGTTTATTACACGACGGATTTCATCCGTCGCTACAAACATATCACTCCTACGGAGTTTTACATCATTAAATATAACGCTTCGCTTTAATCGTTTTGAATACGCATTTTTTTCATTGTTTTTTGATTGTCCGATCGCAAACAATAGAAGTAATTTCCATTTGGCAGGGTATTAGAATCAAAACGAATGATGTGTCCACCGTCGCTGTATTCTTTCTCAATGATTATCGTGTTTAAAGATAAATCATCGTTCAATATTTCAATTGCAACCGTTCTTGGAACGGCAGAAGTGAAATATATTTCCAACTCACCTTTAGCTGGTTCAATTTCCAAAGCATACAACACGCAATAATCATTCGGAGAAGGTGTTCCTTTTCCCAAATAAGCAAGTAGTTTTTTATACGCTATGTAAATTAAAATCAAGGCTAAAGACACGCACAAGATGCCAATTAGAACTTTAGAAATCGAGAAACCCATTAATATCATCATAGCGCAATTAAACCATTAATTTTTGAAGCATTTTCATATTTTTCGATGATGGAATCCACATCCAACATTAATTCTTTCGCACTGACACTCATATACGTTCCATTTTTCGATGGATGCATCACAATGTCACTACTGTCATTAAACAATGCTGTAACAAGTGCAATTTTCTCTGGTTCATTTGGAATAATAAATTTGAACAAATAGATATTTGGCCATTCTTCCTTTTCCAATTGAATTTTCAAATTTACTAAGACTTCATCCATTATTTTGCTTTTGATATAATAAAAATAAACGCATCGACTCTTTTCTTAAAATACTGTTTGGTTCCGTCAATTCTTTTGCCAAATCCTCAAATGTCACAATTCCATTCTCTTTCATCCTTTTGATGTCAGCTAAAAGTTCCATAGGATCCACTTCTTTTGACAAAATGACAGCAGACGGTTCTATATTAGTATTCGGCCACAAACGAATATAATCACTGTTTAAAAGTAACAAATCTTCTACGCATTGTTGTAATTCTAAAGGAGAATGAACTAATTGAATTCTTTGAAATAAAATGCTTTTTAGAATCTGGTAACACTGAAATGCTTCCAAAATGTTTTCAAAATAACCAAATGACTCCGTTTCAAAAACAGGTGAATTACCTTGCGCCAACTTAAAAAACTTCGATGCTTCCTCGAGCTTTTTCAATTTTTCAAGCTTCGATTTGAACGTTGACTGAATGATTGGTTTACTCGTGAAAAACTGTTTAAATTGAAATAGTTGTTCTTCTAATGCTTCTTGCGGATCATCCCCATTTTCAAGTCCTAGAAAAATTCGAGCTTCAGCTTCAGTCATTATTCCAGACCTTTGTTTTTACGCATTCTAATATTCAGAAATTCAACAATTAGCGAAAATACCATTGCGAAATAGATATAACCTTTTGGTACATGTTGACCAAATGCTTCAGCCACCAAGATAACACCAATCGTCACAAGGAAACTTAAAGCGATCATTTTAATTGTTGGTCGGTTATTAATGAAGTCACTAATTTGCCTTGCAAAACTCAACATCACAATCATTGATATGATTACAGCAACATAGATAATTACAATTGGATTCCCACCGATCTCAGCCTTAATACCATTCGTCATACCAATTGCAGTAATAATTGAATCGAAACTAAAAACAATATCAATCAATACAATTTGGATAATTACAGCTCTTAATCCACCACTTTTTGGCGCTCTTACTTCTTCATGTCCTTTCACACTGCTGTGCATTTCAAGCGTACTTTTATAGATAAGGAAAAGTCCTCCTGTCAATAACACAATACTTTGTCCTGAAAATTCCTTAAGCCATGAGAACGTAGTATTTGGAAAAAACGGCTGTACCATTCCCATAATCCAAGCTACAACACTCAATAAAACGAGTCTTACAACTAAAGCAAGAAGCAACCCAACATTTCTAGCTTTGCGTTTCTTTTCTTTCGGTAATTTATCCGTAACGATACTGATAAAAATAATATTATCAATCCCTAAAACTATTTCTAAAAGAGAAAGGATTACTAAATAAACTAAAGCATCCCAGGAAAATAGTATTGAAAAATCTATCATTTTTTTTTATGTAAAATTAAAGTTTATTCATTGCTTTATTTCATCCTTTTGAAAAATTCTTCCAATTTTTGATGATTATCACTTGTTGAGGTATTGATCTCTAATAATTTCGGTCGACCAGTTTCGTTGTAACTGAAAAAAGCTTCCATTTGATCTTCAATTAATTGGGTTGAATCCGCAAAAAAGTATTCTAAATTGAACGCTTTCGAAATACGTTCAGCATCCATCGTATGTTTTGCTTCAAAATACTTTTCCAATTGATTGGAAGATGCAGGCCCGGGAATAATCTTAAAGATTCCTCCGCCACCATTATTGATTA
Source organism: Crocinitomicaceae bacterium (assembly GCA_044377625.1). Taxonomy (GTDB): domain Bacteria; phylum Bacteroidota; class Bacteroidia; order Flavobacteriales_D; family Crocinitomicaceae; genus M0103. Next base: position 587 of record JBILYS010000286.1, on the reverse strand, counting down.
ATACAATTCGAAGGTTTGGTTGTAAATACTGATTCCAAAAGGCATTACTATCATACATAAAAGAAACATCTCCTGTAATCAATAAATGCAAATCGTCGTTCTTAATGATTGATGCACCGCAAGCAGTACTTGAACTTCCATCTATGCCACTTGTTCCTCTATTACTCCAATATTGCATTGATTTAATTGGATCAAATAATTGACAGTAGCGCACAACAGAACTATTCGCCATGTGTAAATGCGACATTTCAGGAAGATAATCCAAAATAGTTTCAAACGCTTTGAGATCCGAGAATTCAACGTGACGAAAGAAATCAGCCATCTTATCCTGAATAATAAAATCTCGTTGCTTCCAACTGGAACCGTAATTCGAAGTGTTTTTATCGTTGTTTAAGGTGTTTATTTCTCTGAAAAAGGAAGTAGCATCCGTTTGAAATGATTTCGATAAACATTGATACGTGTCCATGTATGGAAACTCAAACCCAACTTTCCAATGTTCTGACGGACTGTATTTACGCAAATAGGCTTTGATTTTTTTCGATACAACCGCTCCACCGATGGTAATTAATAAGTCAGGAGCAAAATCT
>JBILYS010000285.1:0-3320 GCA_044377625.1 Crocinitomicaceae bacterium | reverse complement strand
TCCAGCACAAATTGTCTCAGTACAATTTGAATTATTCGCATAATTTCCAGCACCTCCGGGATCTATAAATGTTCCTCCACATTGAGTAAGTGTTGTAGGAACTCCACCACAACCCACCATGGCAGTTTGAGAAAATAAGAAATAGGAAGAAAATAAAGGGAGTACAATAAGTACAAATCTTAGTATAAATTTTAGCATAGTAGCTTGTTTGGTTTCTTTTAGCAACAACTTGACGAAAATTTTTCTAAAAGGTTGCCTCCTTAAAATATTAAGTATCAAGAGACAAGGTAAAAAGAAAAAATGAGTTCCTTTTGAAAAAAACAACCTTATAAAAGAATAAAACTACATTCGAAAATTGTGTTATAAAATAAACATCTGAAAGCCACTCTAAGCTTCTTTTGTTACAATTCTTAATCACCACTTGATTCCATGCAATTACATGGTGGGTCAAATTTGATTACAACCCAAGAAAGAGATTGTTGAAATTCTTTTTGAAAAGTAGGGCCATACTTAATACCTTGCAAATCCAGTTTTTGCAATTTCTTAAGGTTTAAAAAAGATTTTGGAAACGAGCCTACTGGAGTATCCCAAAGATCAATAATTTCCAAATTGGTGCAATATCCTATGCATTCAGGAATTTTATCAAAGAAATTACGATTGGCAATTAATGTTTTTAAATTAGATAATTTACATATTTCAATTGGAAAATTTTGTAATTCATTTTTTGAAATATCCAATTTTTCCAGTAGAGTAAAATCACTAATATAATCTGGCAAATTCGAAAGTTTGTTTTTTCCTAAATTCAAGTGTTTCAAATTATGAAAATCAGCCAATTTAATAGGAAGTTCTGTTAATTTCATTTTTTCAAATGAAATAGAAAAAATAGAATCCGGATTAACAGAAATTAATTCATTCCATTTATATTCTATTATTGAATCAGTTTGAGACAAACAATTGAATTCAGATAAAATTAGCAACAATATGACGAATAATTTCCTCATCCTTTTTCAATTGGTTTTTTAATTCTTCAACACCATTAAATTTCATTTCATCGCGCCATTTTGACAAAAATTGTACCGTAACATTTTCACCATATATGTTATCAGCAAAATCAAATATATGTACTTCGATTGTTTGGTTACTTTCTTCACTTATTGTTGGTCTAAAACCAATATTCAGCATTCCACCATACCATTTACCTTTAACAAATACTTTAATGGCATAAACACCTTTAGCTGGTGTCAATTTCAAATCACTGTTCATTTCAATGTTTGCAGTTGGATAACCTATTGTTCTTCCTAACGCTTTTCCTTTTACTACTTTGCCACTTAATTGAAAAGGCACACCTAAAAACTCATTTGCCAATTCGATCTCTCCTTTTAAAATTGCATCTCTAATTTTAGTTGAGCTTACATTTACCTCATCAATTTCTTGGGCTGGAATTTCAATTACATCAAAATTAAATTCTTTCGAAACAGTCTTCAAATAAGAAATCGACCCTTCTCTATTTTTACCAAATTGATGATCATAGCCAATAACAAGTTTTTTAACCTTTAATTGTTTTACCAAGAAATCTCTAACAAATTCAAAAGCTGTCAATTGAGAAAAATCAACAGTAAACGGATAAACAATACAATTTTGCAAACCAATTTGTGACAATTTTTCTAATTTTTCTTCTTGAGATTGTATCAATTTTAAACCATGATTTTCTGGAGACAAAACCATTCTTGGATGAGGAAAAAAAGTGAATAAAACTGATTCACCTCCAATTTTTTCTGCTTCTTCATTCAGCTGTTTAATTATCTTCTGATGACCAATATGAACGCCGTCAAAAGTCCCAATTGTTAATACAGGATTCGGAATATTTGCAATTAAATTAAAATCATTAAAAATTTTCACAATTCATCAATTATTGATCAAAAGTAAGCATTCTAACAAGGATGTTTACAAAAGAAAAGCGAGGAAATAAAATTCCCTCGCTTTCAACTATATAGAAATCAGTAATTACCCAATCAACATAATATACAGATGCTGTTAACTTTCTTAATAGTTTATGTACTGTTAAAACTTTCAACGGAATAAACGTTGATGTTGCCAAATTCATCAAGAACTAATTTTCAAAATATATTGATTAAGTCTTCAGTCAAATTTCTAAGGACTTTTTATCGTCAAAAAAGCACTTTCAATCATTTTTGTGTCATAATATATTTGGATTATATTTGCTACTAAATAAACTTTAAATGAAATCATTTGCCTTAATTGTACTTTTCTCTTTTTACCAACTGTTTACATTTGCTCAATGCCCAGGAGGACAAGTAGCTGTTACCGTTACTGTTGAAACTGATTCATGGGGCTATGAAAGTTTTTGGGATTTAACGCCAGCAGGTGCAGGTTGCGGAAATGGAACTCTTTTTTCTTTTGGGAATATTTCACAAATTGGATGTGCAGGTGCAGGAAATCAAATTGCATCAGGAGGAAATGGTTATGGTAATAATATGACAACCAATGAAACTTTAGGCTGTTTAACGATTGGCAATTGCTACGATATAAATTTCGTTGATGACTGGGGTGATGGAGGATCAACTTTTACGGTTTCTATAATGGGGATAGATCAAGGTCCTTTTGTTGGATCTGGAACTGGAAATGTTTTTAATTTCTGTGTGACAGTGCCTTTTATTAATAATGTTGACATTGCAACTCATGATTACGAATACACAAAGATTCCATTATCCCAAGTAGGTAATATAGTACAAGATGGAATTATTTCATCAATTGGCGCAGGGAATGTCACTGGAGGAACAATGAACATTGAAGTTTTTAAAGGTTTAACCTCCGTTTATAATATGACTTCATCCCCACAAAATATTAATGCAGGAACATCAGCCAATTATTCTCTCACCGGTTACACCCCAACTGCAGCAGGAATTTATACAATCATTTATACTTCTGATATCATTGAGTCAGATGAAGATTTGGCAGACAACTCTATTTCATATATTTTGGAAGTAACAGATTCTGTTTATGCAAGAGATAATGGAATTAATGATTTTGGAGGAGTTGGCATTGGTGGAGGGCTTGAAGGCCATATGGGGAATCTATTTGAAATTACAAATAGCCAATTTTTGACATCTATTTCCGCATTAATTGACAATTCAACAACAAGTATTAGTGGAAAACCATTTGAACTTGAAGTCTATTCCACAGATGTACTGGGAATGCCAATTGCATTGTTAGCAACAACTGAGGCTAAAACAATAAATGGGATGAATCAATGGTATGATCTAAAACTAATTCCTTCTCTTAATTTAGCTCCAGGCACT